>JAEUQF010000225.1 GCA_016789745.1 Bryobacterales bacterium | reverse complement strand
CCTTCCCACTCACGCCCGGTTTGCGAATTGCAATCCGTGCTTGCCAGCGCCGGTCCGCCCACCAATCCGCACGTCGGATCGATCAGGCCAGGCCGATTGCGCGTGGCATTCTGGCCACCCACGGTCGCCGCGCCCTGCGCTGCGTTGGGCGCAGCCAAGGTCAGGCAAAGCGTGGCGGCAGCGGCAAAAGCTGCTGATGCCAAGAAACGCTTCATTTCCCTCCTCCAAAGTTCAAACAGATTGAAAAACTCGAACGACCCCACCAGAGGGTCCGCACACGAAGATGGTTCGTAAACGTCACTTCTACCTTAAAACCGAGGGGGAAGTCAATAGCAAGTGTCTGGTTGCACGTATTTTGCGTTGAAGCGAAAGCGCTGGACAGTCAGTGAGATAGGGAGAATAGGTGAAAGAAAAAAAAAGAGCCTGCCCTGGGGAGCCTATCACCCGGGCAGGCTAGGGAAGTACCTGCGAAGATTAAGCGAAACAGAACCTAGCGGCCACGCCCGCGCATCGATCCTCCCCCGCCGCCACCGCCATTTCCACCCGAGGGCCCGCCACCGGAACGGCCGCCAAATCTGGCGCCCCCACCACCTCCACCGCCGATGCTGCCGGCCGATCCGCCTCCGCCACTCATGCGGGGGGAATCCATGGACGGCCTGGCTCCTCCACCGAAGCTGCGCATGCGCGGCGCGTCGGATGACGGGGCACGGTCCATCGAACGTTCGCGGACGACGGGCGGGCTGAAGCGCAACGGTTCGCTTCCGCCGGAGGATTCGGAGGAGCGGCTGCGGTTGGACTGGAAGAAGTCGTTGCGGGTGCCGCCTTCGGGCGAACCGCCGCCATCGGGACGGCCGCGGCGCTCAATTTGCGGCCGCTCGGCCGGTTGCCGGTCCGGCTGCGGAGTGGCGCGCTCGGTGGGCGTGGCACGCTCCATGCGGGGGGATTCAGAGCGGTTCATGCGTTCGGTGCGGCCGCTGCCGCCATCCTGCGTCTCACGGGGCCGGCGCGGGAAGCTGTTGCCGTCGCCGCCCCAGGTGCCGCGTTGGGTGGAGGTGCCACGGTCGGCAGGAGTGCGGGGAGCGGAGTTGCCGTCCGTGCTGGGAGTTGCACTGCCGCCTCCACCGCCACGCGGATCGCCGAAGCGCCGCCAGCCTTCACTGGAGGTGGAGCGCTCGCGGGTGGTGGCACGCCCGGCGGGCAGGTCGCCCCCGGTGGCGGGAACCGAGCCACTGACGGCTTCGGTTCCGCGCGGCTGTCCAAAGCGCCGCCAGCCAGATTCCGAGGTGCCGCGGGGCGAGCCGGAACTATCGCCGGCGGCGGGGCGGGCGTCGACGGCGGTTCCGGAAGTCTGGCGCTCCCCTAGGCGCCGCCAGCCGCGGCTGCTTTCGGCACCGGTGGCCGCTTCGGACGGGTTGGCGGTACCGCCGTTCTCGCCACGATTGTCCAGGGAGCGGGTTTCCATCGATCGGCCATCTCCCGCGCGCCCCTCGGCGTTGCGGAGCGTCTCAGCGGCGGCATTGCGGTCGCCGCGGTTCTCCGAACGGCCCTCACTCGGACGCCCGTCAGGGGGCCGCCCGTCGGTCTGCCGCATACGGTCGGCGACGTTGCCGCGATCTTCGGCGCCACGCAAGGCGTCGCCTGCGGCATTGCGATCCCCACGGCCGCCTTCGTTGAAGGTGCGGCGCGCGACTTCTTCGACACCTCGGCGCTGCTCCTCAAACGAAACCCGTTCGACGGCGGACGGCGCACGGCGGCTCAGGAACCGGCTGCTCTCGCGCGTAGTTACGCCAGCGGAGACGTCGCGGTCGGCCATGCGCAGGCTGCCGCGATCCGGAGCCAGCGGGAGAGTGCCGCGAACGAGGTCGGCCCGTTGCAGGTCGTTTTCAGTGAGACGGAGACGTGTGGAAACGCGTCCGGCGACGAAGTCCCGGGAATCGATCGCCGTGATGCCATCATTGACTCTGGCGTTCCGGTAGACGTTCGTGATATTCACATTGTTCACGACCGTAACATTATTTACATTACGGTTCCAGCCGCGATATGTATTCCAACCGTACCATCGGTGGTAAGGCTCATAGGGCGCAAGAGGTATCCAGCCAACACGACCGAAGCCGATGCCTACGCCGCCCCCGAAGCCGACCCAGGCTACCAGCCCGGGGCTCCAGTAATGACGGGTGCGGAGGCCGCCGGGCCACCAGGCCCAGCCGCGGGGACCGTGATACCAGCGACCATAATGATAGGGCGCCCAGCCCCAGGGATCGTAGCTAACCCAGGACCATCCATACCAGTCGACCCACGACCAGCGGCCGTAGCGGTAAGGCGACCAGCCGACGGCGACGCGGGGGACCCAGACGTGGCCATAAGGCGGATCATAGACCCAGGAGCCATGGTAGTCCAGGTCTTCGGCGCCGTAGATGGTGGGGTCAACATATCGATAGGAAGCGGAGCGTTCGAGCTGACGGTCACGGTCTTCGCTCCAGCGATCCCAGTTGTCGCGGTCCGGGGCGGAGACGACCTGGAACTCGGGGTCATTCGAGGTACCGCGCACCATCATGAGGCGGCCGGAGCGAAGGCGCTCGGTGCCGCGCGTGGTGTAGATTTCGACCTCGCCGGAGTGGACGATGATTTCCGTAGTCCCGTCGGCCAGGACGTGGAGGCGATAGACGCCTTTCTTGAGCGGGCGGACGGAGACATTAGGGGTGCTGATCTCGACGTCGGCCTGCGAGTTGCGAAGGACGCGGAAGGTGGCGGTGCCGGCGGCCAGTTGGACCAGGTAGCGGGCCTGCTCGAGTTCGGCCAGGCGCAGTTCGGCCTGCGAGGAGAGGCGGATAATGTTGGCGTAGTCGAACTGGACCTCGGTGCGGGAGTTGACGCCAGTCAACAGGCGGTCCTCGACGACCAGCGGTGCGTTAGGGGCAGCGGCCACCCATTCGCCGGAGTCGCCGCGCTTGACCGAGACGTCACCCTGAATCAAAGCGATGCGGGCCACGCCACGGGCGGGCGGATCGGACTGGGCCAAAGCGCTGGCGGCTAACCCCAGCCATGCGATGGCGGTGAGTTTTGAGAATCGGCTCGACATGGTCACCCTCCTTGGTCGACGCTTGTACCCTCTTCGTTGCAATTCGTACACCACTCGCGTATCTCGTTGGAATTGCATCACGCTCTGCTACGATGGGCAATCGCCTCCGATGGCTGAAAACCACCACCCTGCTCCGGAACCACCACTGCGCCGTCTTTTGCCGGTGCTGCTGCTGTTGACTTTGACGGTAGCCTTTTACTGGAAGCTGACACTGACGCGGCAGTACCACTGGTTTGACCATCCGGATATGGCGCACCTGGAACTGCCGCGGCTCGCTTTCCAGGCGCGCGAGATTCACAAGGGCAACTTCCCGCTGTGGGATCCGCACATCTGGTCCGGGCAGCCGCTGATCGGCCAGACGCAGCCGGGGCCGCTGTTTCCGCTGAACCTGCTGTTCTACGTTCTGCCGCTGCGGAACGGCTCGACACCGAAGCTGCACCTGTTGAACTGGTATTGGGTAGCGGTGCACTGGCTGGCGGCGGTCTTCTTTTATTGGTTGGCGCGGGACAACGGGGTGCGGCGGGCGGCGGCGGTATTCGGGGCCTGCTTGTTCGCGTTCGCCGGGTTTGTGGGCGGCGTGGCGTGGCTGGACGTCATTAATGGGGCGATGTGGGCGCCGCTGGTATTTCTGTTCGTCCTGCGGGCGGGCCGTGGCGAGGAGCCGCTGCGAAATGCCGCGTTGGGCGGCCTGGTGCTGGGGGTGGCCTGGCTGAGCGGGCATCACGAATGCCCGATTCTGCTTTCCCTGGCGGCGGCGGGGACCTGGCTTGGGATGGCGCGCGAGGACTGGCGCAAATGGCGGTACGCGGTGGTGTTCTTCGGCATTATGGGCTTGATCGCCGCCGTGCAGGTGCTGCCGACATTTGAGTTCGGGCGCCTGTCGCAGCGCTGGGTGGGTTTGGAGCGAGCGGTGACCTGGAAAGAGAAGGTACCGTACACGGCGCACACGATCTACTCGCTTCCGCCGAAGGGGCTGCTGGCGTTTGTGTCGGCTTATTTTGGCACCTATGCCGATGCCAGTCCACTGGTGGGCGTGGTGGGATTGGGCTTGGCGGGGGCGGGGCTGGCGTGGCGACAGACGGTGTTGTCGAACTGGGCATTCGGGTTGAGTGCGATTTCGCTGCTTTACTGTTTCGGGAACTTCTCTCCGTTCCACGGGCTGTTCTACGCGCTGCTGCCGGTGATTGATAAGGCCCGCATTCCGGCGCGCGGGGTGATGCTGGTGGACCTGGGGCTGGCGCTGCTGGCGGCGCGCGGGTTGCACGTGGTGCTGGAGCGGGCCAGCGAACGGCTGAGCAGTAGGCTGGCGCTGGTGCTGGCGATCGGGGGCGGCACGGTGGTGGCGGCCATGACCGCGATGAGCACCGCGGGCGGCAATACGGACGACCGGCTGTACACCACTGGATTTGCCGGGCTGTTCGCGGCCGGCTTGCTGGTGCTGTGGACGCACGAGCGGCTGACGGCGGTCTGGCTGACGGCGGGACTGCTTGTGGTGGGCATGGTGGAGTGGACCTGGGTGGGGCCATCCACCTACGCGAGCATCTTCGATTCCAAGCGCAACCGCTACCTGAACACCTTGACGCAGCATGACGACCTGGCCGCCTTCCTGCGCGAGCAGCCCGGGGGGCCCGTACGCGTGGTCTTTGACGAAGAGGTTATTGCCGCAAACCTGGGGGACTGGTACGGCTTCGACATGCTGTACGGCTACGTGGCGGGCGTGACGCGGCACGTCTTTGAGCACGAACTGCACACCAAGCGCACGCAGGATCTGTTCGGCGTGACGCATTTTGTCGGCAATAAGGCCGACAAGCCGGAGCAGCAGGAGGTGTTCACGTCGCAATCGGGGCTGAAGGTGTTTCGTGCGCCCGACGCCCTGCCGCGGCTGCGGGTGGTACACCAGGCGCAGGCGGTGGAGAGCTTCGACTGGATGCGCATCAAGGTGGCGGACGTAGCGACGGATCTGCGGACCACGGCCCTGTTCTTGCGCGAGGCCCCGACGTTGGATACTTGCGAGGCGAGCGAATCGGCCACCTTTACCCAGCGCGGTACGGACCACGCCGTGATCGACGCGGAGCTGGCGTGCCGCGGGCTGCTGGTGTGGAGCGAGCTCACGTATCCGGGATGGGAAGTCCGCGTGGATGGCAAGCCTGCGAAACTGTGGGACGCCTATGGCTGCTTTCGCGGCGTGGTGTTGGATAAGGGCCGCCACCAGGTGACGTTCGCATTCCGGCCCGGATCGGTGTATGTTGGGGCTGGACTGACCTTGTCAGGGTTGCTGTCATGCGCCTTCTGCGTCGTCTGGCCAGGCCGCCGCGCCCGTGTTACCGACGCACCGCTTGCCAAAATGTGAGCAAATGTTAGATCATGGGCCGTCAAACAAAAATGGCCAAAAATGTCGGCGCGCCGTCCAACGCGCCAGTCAATGCGGCACCCGATGCGGTGGCGCGGCTGATTGACTCCGTAACGGAGAAGCAGGCTGAGTTGAACCACGTGGCCCGCGTCCTGCACGAGGAAGTCGGGCAGGTGTTGACCGTGGTGGGCCTGCATCTGGACGTATTGCGCCAGGACTACGGCAAGGCCAATCCGGAACTGGCCGGCCGGACCCAGGAAATCCAGGCCCTGCTCGAGCGCGCCGTCAGCGAAGTGCGCGACCTGTGTTACCGCATCAATCCTGAGGTGGTGCAGCGCTCCGGCCTGCGCTACGCCCTGGACGTTCTGATTGGACGGCTTCGCGATACCAGCCAGGCGACCATCCGCCTGCTGATGGATTCCCACGTGCACGTGCCATTGCCGGTGGCCATTGCCTTCCACCAGATTGCGCAGCAGGCGCTGTCCAACGCCGTACGCCACTCGGGCGCCACGCTGGTGGAGGTGGTGCTGCAGCCGGCGCTCGGCGAGGTGCGGCTGGAGATCAAAGACAACGGCTGCGGCTTCGACTGGGCGCAAGTGCAGGAGGCGGGCAGCGGCCTGGGCCTGCTGTGGATGCAACATGCCGCGCGGACAGCCGGAGTGCGGCTGGACATACAAACAGAACCGGGACAGGGCACCCTGATCCGGGCAACCCACGTTGCCGCACAGGCCGCAACAGCAAGCGCCGGAGCCTGAGACATGAGCTACCGCCTCTGCCCCAGTCCGCGCGAATCGGGAATGACGCTCGCGCTACCACCGCTATCAGGCAATTGACATGCTCTACGATATCCTGCTCGTCGACGACCACAAGATCATGCGGGATGGCATCAAAGCCATTCTCCGGAACAGCGAGGAGTTTCGTGTAGCGGGCGAGGCCGAAGACGGCGCCGAGGCTGTGAACCAATGCAAACGGCTGCGTCCGGCCATCGTCCTGATCGACATCAACCTGCCGAAGTTGAACGGCATTGAAGCCACCAGCGAGATTGTGCGCCACTGCCCGGAGACGCGCGTCATTATTCTGTCGATGTACGATGACGAGAATTCGGTGGTGAGCGCGATTCGCAATGGGGCGCGGGCGTTCGTGCTGAAGCGCGCCAGCGACCATGATTTGTTGGATGCGTTGCGCACGGTGGCCAAGGGCGGGTCCTACTTAAGCCCGCAGGTGTCGGACCGGCTGTTGAACCGCATCAAGCGGGGGGATCTGGAAGACAAGCGCGTGCCGCAGGCGCTGGAAGGCTTGTCGCCGCGTGAACTGCAGGTGCTGCGGCTGGTGGCCGAGGGCAAGACGAGCAAGGAAATCGCGGTGCTGCTGGATTTGGGTTTGCAGACGGTGCGCAGCTATCGCAAGACGATGATGAAGAAGCTGAACGTGACTAACGTGGCGGGGCTGACGCAGATTGCCCTGGCGGCGGGGCTGACGCGATTCAACGAGGCCGGGGTGGGCTCGGTGGAGCCCACCGCGCACGAGTAGCAACCGTTATCGGAAGTTAGAGACCAGTTCCCGCAGATCGCCGGCGAGGCGGCGCAAGCCATCACTGGCGGTGCGGGTTTGCGAAGCATCCTGACTGGTGGAGCGGGCCGCGTCGGCAACGCCGGAGATGTTCTCCGAGATGTTTTGGACGCTGCCCACGGCTTGGGTGAGGTTGGAGTTGATCTCGCCGGTGGTGGCCGACTGCTCTTCCACCGCCGAAGCAATCACACCGGAAATATCGTTGATCTGGCCGATGATCTGGGTGATCTCCTGGATGGCCGCGGCGGCGCCGCCGGTGTCGCCCTGAATGGCTTTCACGCGGCGCGAGATGTCTTCGGTGGCCTGGGCGGTCTGCTCGGCGAGATTCTTGACTTCGTGGGCGACGACGGCGAAGCCCTTGCCTGCGTCGCCGGCGCGTGCGGCTTCGATGGTGGCATTCAGCGCGAGAAGGTTGGTCTGCTCGGCAATGGACGTGATCACCTGGATGACCTTGCCGATTTCGGTGGAGGATTCGCTGAGTTTTTCGATGGTGCCGTTGGTTTTTTCGGCAATGCCGACGGCCTGGCGGGTGACGCGGGCCGCATCGTTGGCACTGCGTGAGATCTCGCGGATGGAGCTCTGCATTTCCTCGGCGGCGGTGGCGACGGTCTGCAGATTGACGGTGACCTTGCCGGAGGCGCCGGTGACGACGCGAGCCTGTGTGGAGGTTTCCTCGGCGTTGCTGGCCAGCAGGCTGCTGGTGGCATCCAACTGTTCACTCGACGCGGCCAGCGCCTGACTACCTTCGCGGATGCGGTCGACGGTGGCCTGGAACTGATCGAGCATCTTGTTGAGGCTGTTGCCGAGCGAGCCGATCTCGTCGACGCGGGTCACCACGACGCGAGGTCTCAGATCACCCTGCGCGGCGGCGTCGAAGACGGCCACCGCATCGACCAGAGGCTGTACCGTGCGGCGGGAGTACCAGGCGCCGAACAAGGCCGCCAGGGCGGCGATGAGCAGACCTGCCAGCAGAATGGAAAAGCCGAGCGAGGTGGCGCTGGCACTGGCTTCGGCCTGATCCTGGCTGACCAGCACGCCCCAGCCATGCCCCTTGTAGGTGGAAAAGCCGTGGGTGGTGGCATAGCCGTTCACCTGCCGCATGCTCGTGCGCGGGTTCTTCTCGATGTTCCAACCCGTCTGGCCGGCGACGATCTGGCGCACGGGCTCCCAACCGGCGTCGGCGAGGTTGGTCTTGAGTACGGACTGGCCGCCCTCTTCTTCGAGCACGAGCCCCTTGTTCGACACCACCAGCACTTGTGCCGACTTCATGCCCCGCTGGCGGAGGTTGGCCTGGGCTTCGGCGACGATCTCACCGACGATGCGGCTCCAGGAGGCGCGGTTGCACCAGATGCGCTCCAGCTTGCCGTGCGAGTCGTAGATGCCGGCGGCGAAGGTCATCGAGAGGCCGCGCGAGCGGGTGGTTTGTGCCACCCAGGGATCCTCGCGCAGGTCGCCGTAGTAGCTGCTGCCGGGGGGCACGCGGCCGCTCACGATCTGCTCAAACCACTCCTCGCCTCGGACGCTGCGGCCGATGAGGAAGTTGGTATCGACCGGCTTGTCCTGGTGATCGCGCGTGTTGGCGCCGATTACAACACCGTCGGTCCCCACCACCAGCATGAGGTCATAGAGGCCATAGGTGGCCATGAAGAAATTGGCGGCGCTGGTGATGTCGCCGCGGCGCTGGTGGGCCGCCGGATGGAAGGCGAAGGCTTGCACATCGCCATAGCGTTCAAACAGGTTGCGGTCAATTTTGTCGGCAACGCCGATGGCATTCACCGACAGGGTCTCTCCCGCGCTGGTGAGCAAGGCGCCGCGGCCCTGCCAGAAGCTGACAATCGCGACGGCAAGCACCGCCACGGCGACGACCGTGGCGAAGGCGCCAGTCAGTGCAACACTCAAACTACGCATTTCAAAAAGGCGACGCACGTTATGTTCTCCCTACACAGAGCCCTTCAGGGCCAGGCTATCAATAGCGGCCAATAACGCTTTGCGGTCATACAGCTCAACGCGGGCGTCAAAATCACACAGAGTAAAGCCCTCGCCGGTGGTTTGCCCGGCGGGGATCAGGCCGATGACGGGAACACTGCGGGTAGCGGCCGATTCGCGCCAATGGGACAGAAATTGATCCATCGCGGGCCGGGCCGATGCTTCGGCGGAACAGCAGAGGAACTGGGGCGGCTGCTGGGCGGCGAGGGCGAGGGCTTCCTGTTCGGTGGCGGCCTCCAGCACTTCATGGCCACCCAGTTCCAGGTAGCTGCGGGTGAGGGAACGTTCAAACCGGGCGGGCATCCAGACCAGCACGCGCCGACCGCCGGAGCGTTCGCGGACGCGCGGCTGGAAGAAGCCGGCATCCACTTGCTGCACGGCCTCGGCCAGGTTCAACAGATCCGTCACCTTGCCATCCACCACGACGCTGCCGAGCAGGAACGGGCCATTGGCCTGGCCACGAACGCCCAGCGACGCCGAGGTGATATCGACAATGCGGTCCACCAGAACGCCGATGCGGCGGTGGTTCTGCTGGACGACGAAAGCCGGGAAGGTGTCGGCGGAAAGCGCGGCATCGGCGCGGGCCGGATCGAGCAGCGCGGGCAGGCTCAACAAGGGCAGCAGCCCGCCGCGGTACTGCAGGACGGGCTTGCCGGCGGAGAACTCGATGTCTTCGCGGCGGAACTTTTCGAGCCGTTCCACCAGCGATAGCGGCACACCGATCCGCGTCTGGGCGCCACAGGCAAACAGAAGCAGCGTCTGGCGGACGCCGGTCTCGGCATGGGCTTCAGGGGTTTGCTCCTGGGCGGCGACGCGGCCTTCCCAGCCGATGTGGCGCACAATGCCCTGGATATCCAGGACCAAGGCGACCCTGCCGTCGCCGAGGATGGTGGCGCCGGCGTAGCAGGGAACACCCGCCAGTTCGCGCCCAAACGGCTTCACGACGATCTCGCGCATGGCAATCACGTCGTCCACCACCAGGCCGAAGAGGCTGCCTTCCTCTTCGACAATGACGATGCGGCCGGCCGCCGGCGGCGCGAATGCGCGGGCCGGATACAGCACTTGACCAAGGAACACCAGCGGCAACAGCGTGCCGCGGTCGCGGAGCACGGCGCTGCCTTCCACCCAGACCAACTCGCGCGAATCGGGCTTCGGCAGGCTGACCAGGTTGCGGATGCTGCGCTGCGGAATCAGCAGCGTTTCTTCGCCGACATGAACGGCGAGCGCGGGGAGAATGGCCAGCGTGAGCGGAATGCGGATCTTGAGCTGCGAACCGTTGCCGGGCTCACTCGAAAGCTCCACCGAGCCGCTGATGCGTTCGATGTTCCGTTTGACGACGTCCATGCCCACTCCGCGCCCGGAGACGTTGGTCACCGCGGTGGCCGTGGAGAAGCCGGGCAGGAAGATCAGGTTCAGGCATTCGGCCCGGTTCAAGGCGGCGGCGTCGGCCGGGGTAAGCAGGCCTTTTTCGACTGCCTTGGCGCGGATGCGTTCCGGATCGATGCCGGCTCCGTCATCGGCGATCTCGATGACCACCTGGCTGCCCTCCTGGGCGGCGCGCAGGCGGAGTGTGCCGCGGCGGGGCTTGCCGGCGGCGGCGCGTTTATCGGGGGTCTCAATGCCGTGGTCGCAACTGTTGCGCACCATGTGCGTGAGCGGATCGCGAATGGCTTCGAGAACGCCGCGGTCGAGTTCGGTATCGCTGCCTACCATCTGGAGGTCGATCTCTTTGCCGAGACTGGAGGCAAGATCCCGCACCACGCGCGGCAGCTTGTTCCAGACATTCGAGACCGGCTGCATGCGGGTGCGGGTGACTGCATCCTGCAGTTCGCCGGTGAGCAGGTTGAGGCGCTGCAGGGCCGGGTCGTTCGAAATACGCCCCTTGCCGGCGTGCTTCTGCAGCAGTTGGTTGCGCGTGAGGACGAGTTCGCCAACCAGGTTCATCAACCGGTCAAGCACCGAAACATCGACGCGCACAGCGCTGTCGGCGACGGTGGACTTGTTGGTCTCGCGGGTAGCCGGGTGGTCAGCGGGAGCGGCGGAGGCTGGCTCCGGCTCGGGGGCGGATTCCGGAGCCGGCGGCGGGGCATCGGTGGCGACGGCTGCCGGTTCGGCCACCGACTCACTTTCCGCCAGCTTCTCAAACAGCCGGTACAGGTCGCCGTAGTTGTCGCTGCTTTCTCCGCCGGTGGCTTCAATGGCCGCCAGTTCGCGGCGCATCGCGTCCACGCTCTTGAGAATGGCCGTAGCGGCGGCAGGCGTCAGGGTACGCTCCCCGGCGCGAATCTGGCTGAGGATATTCTCGGCGTTGTGCGAGATCTTCTCCAGCACGGTGAAGCCGAAGAAGCCGCAGGTGCCCTTCACAGTATGGATGCGGCGGAAGATGCTTCCGAGCAGTTGGGCATCTTCGGGGTTCTGTTCGAGGACCACCATCTCGGACTCGAAATCAGACAGATTTTGTGTACTTTCGAGCAAAAATTCGCGGACTAGTTCCTGATCTTCTGTGAGCACGCTTGGCCCTCGGCTGTCTTATCGGTTGTAATGGGTGGATGTGAACCGATTGTGCGACGCGCATATCCACTTCTTTTCGAAGCGTTACTTTGACCTGTTGGGTACTGGCGTAGAACCGCTGGCCGATCTGGCGATTGAAGCGCCACCAGCGGAGCCGCTGCAACTGGCGGAACTCTGGAAGGATCAGTTAGACAAACATGGCGTCGCGCGAGCGGCTCTCATTGCCAGCATTCCGGGTGATGAAGGTTCCGTCGAGATGGCCACCGAAGCCTTCCCGGACCGCTTCTGGGGGCAGTTTTTCGTCAACCCGCTAGCGGCCGATGCGGCGGACCGGCTGGCGGCAGTCCTGGGACGGGGCAACCTGCGGGTCCCCTGCCTGTTCCCGGCCATGCACGGCTACAGCCTGACTGACGCACGGGTGACGGCGCTGCTCGATGCGCTGGCCGGGACGCCGAAACCGGTGGCGCTGGTGCACTGCGGCGTGCTTAGTGTCGGCATCCGGCGCAAGCTGGGGCTGCCCTCCCGATTCGATATGCGCTACTCCAATCCGATCGACCTGCACCCGGTGGCGTTGCGTTATCCGCAGATCCGTTTCGTAGTGCCGCACTTCGGCGCGGGCTACTTCCGCGAGGCCCTGATGCTGGCCGACCTCTGCCCGAACATCTACTTCGACACCTCGAGCAGCAATTCGTGGATGCGCTACCAGGTGCCGGACATCGACCTGGCAGCCGTGTTCCGCAAAGCCGTGGGAGTGCTTGGCCCGCAGCGGCTGCTGTTCGGAACCGACTCCTCGTTCTTCCCGCGCGGCTGGAATCGTGCTGTTTACGAACAACAGGCGAAGGCTATGCAGGAAGCCGGCTTGTCCGAGGCCGACCAGCGCGCCATTCTGGGTGGCAACCTGGAATCGCTGCTGGATGGGTGAGAGTTTCGGCACCTTACGGCAACTAGTAAATGCGAGGCAGTTGCTGTATGCGTGTGATCGTTCGCTGGCAGTTCAGCGGAACGGGAGCCTCCCGTTCGCGCAGTCTTCGCCTGAAACGGCTGGATGATGTTCTGGATAGGGCCGCCCGGACGGCTCGGTATAAACGGGAAGGCGTGATGCTGCCCGAGTGCGCGCCGCGCGACGAGGCATTTTTGGCGCAGTGCCTGGAGTCCATCCCCAGCCTGGATATGGACGACTTCCTGCGCCAGCCGGCCGACCTGTATAACTGGCAGAACCCACGGACGGCGCCGGCCGAGTTGGAGTTCGCCGTGCCGCATCTGGGCCGCACGGCGGTGCTCGGACAAGGTTTCGCGCCCGATCCGCAGGTGGCGCAGTTTCCCTACCACACGCTGGAGGAGTTGGAAGAGTACGAGCCGGAATCGCTGGCGGGCCCGGCGTCGAAACTGCTGCGGTTGGCCGAGCAGGTTCTGGCTGGACGATTCCTGCTGCCTTCGTTGCGGACGGCGGTGATTCCGTTCACGGGTTTGCGGCATGGCTGTCTGAAGCCGGAGCAGCGGGACCTGTTGTGGCGGGCTTTCCGGGTGCCGGCCTTTGAGCAGTTCCGCGGCTTTGCGCAGGAATTGCTGGCCTGGGAATGCGAGGCGCACGACGGGCTGCACATCCGCGAGCAGAACGCGATTTTCGAGAAGACGGGAAGAAACAAAGAATTGCTGTTGACGTGCCTGGCTTGCGAGGAGTACGCATTGCTCCGCCTGGGCACGCACATGACGGCGCGGCTGGTCACCGCGCCGTGTGGTTGTGGCGAAACGTCGCCCCGCTTATTGGGGCTGCGGGAAATGGCGGCCGCGCCGATGGCGATGGCAGCCTATGCCTGATTGCGGAAAGCCTCGATGCGGGCCACGTCATCGGCGGTCAGTTTCAGGCTGGCGGCACCGATGACGCCGTCCACCTGAGCGGCGTTGCGCATGCCGACAATCGCGCCAGTGACGGCCGGATTCGTGAGGGTCCAGGCAATGGCCACCTCGCCGGGCGTACGGCCATGCGCCTTGCCAATGTCACGCAGCAGATCCACCAACTCCAGGTTGCGGGTGAGGGCCGGCTCCTGGAAGGCGGGGTTGCGGCGGCGCCAGTCGTCGGCGGGAAGATTCAGGGCGCGTTCCCGGGTCATGGCGCCGCTCAACAGCCCGGCCTTCATGGGGGAATAGACGATCACGCCGATGTTGTTGGCCAGCGCATGGGGTAGGATCTCGCGTTCCACTTCGGGCGATACCAGCGAGAAGGGCGGCTGCAGCGATGTGATGGCGCCGAGCGCGGCTACGCGCTTCATCTGGCTGACGCTGTAGTTCGATACGCCGATCCAGCGCACCTTGCCTTCGTCGCGGAGGCGGTTCATGGTTTCCCAGCCCTCTTCGATATCTTCGTCGGGCTCGGGCCAATGCATCTGGTAGAGGTCGATGCAGTCGGTCTTCAGGCGGCGCAGGCTCGCTTCGCATTCGCGCCGCACCGAGTCGGCTTTCAGAACCTTGCCGATCTCACCCTTTTCGTTCCAGACACGAGCGCACTTGGTGAAGACGTAGGGCTTCTTCGCCATGCCTTCCAGCGCCTGCGCGACCACCTCTTCGGAATGGCCGAGGCCATACACGGCGGCCGTGTCGATCCAGTTCAGGCCATGATCCAAAGCCTTGTGGATGGCCGCGATGGAATCGTTGTCATCCTGGCTGGACCAGGAGAACGCCCATCCCGGGCCGCCCATGGCCCAGGCTCCGATTCCCATGGGGGTGATGTGGAGGTCGCTGTTACCGAGTTGTTTTGTTTGCATTACGCTTTCCACTTGTAGAAATAGAACAGCAGGGGCGTCTTGCCGGTGTTGACGATGCCGTGCAGTTTGTTGGCGGCGCAGTACATCATACTGCCGGGGCCGACCTTGGTAATCTTGCCCTCCATGGAGATCTCACCGGTGCCTTCGGTGATGACCATGAACTCCTCTTCAGGATGTTTGTGGGGCTCATGCGGGGTCATGCCGGCCTTCAGGCGAAGGCTTCCGGCGGTCATCGCTTTCAACTGATCGGTGGGGCCATCGAAGTAGATGCGCAGGTCGCCGAAGGGCTCCTTGGTGAGCTTGGCCTGCTGTTCGCCGTAGGTGGCATTGGGAAGGCGCGGGGCGGCTCCCGCCAGTAGGGGAAAGCCCGCCATCGCGGCGAGAAGATCACGTCGTTTGGCCATCAGTTGGGATTGTACCGTGTCAGCGCACGGTATCGTCGAAAGTGGCGGTGTAGACCTGCCCGGTGCGCTTGAACTGGACGACGATGCGGTAGTCGCCGGGTTGCGGGAAGCCATAAGGGAACGTGATAGTGGCGGGCAGAGCCGCGGGCTGATGCATGGCGTGGCCGGCGTGTGGATCGGCGGTTTGCGTGAGCGCGAGGGCGGCCATGGGGACAGAGCCCGATGGATGTACGTGGGCGAACACGGTGCGGTCCTTCTTGATGAACGCGCCATGGCCCAGCATGCCCATGTAAAGTTCCATGTCCTGGACAGGCTTGCCGGCTGCATCGAGCACGCGGAAGGTGAACAGTTCGGCCTTGCGGGCCGTATAGCCGTCGGGTTTGCGATCCCACACCAGGCGCGTTCCGTCGGGGAACGTGTTGCCTTCCTGGCCGGCGGAATCATCGCCGCTGAGTGGCTTGCCGGCGAGTTCGGGCAGGTCGATTTCGGCGGCCATGGTTTCCGGTAGGCCGCTCTCATGCACGACGTCGGCATAGAGGGCGTATCGGCCGGCGGGCATGGGCGGCAATGCGTACGTGAACACGCCGGCTGACGTCATGTCGGGATGCAGGTGCCAGACGCGCTCCATCTTGGGCAGGCGCAGCACGTAGAGATGCATCAGGTGATTGTGATCGGGCAGGAAGTCATCCACACGGCGTGCCGAGAACCAGCCGGGATCGCGTAGGTCCAGACGCAATATGCCGCCGTCGACCAGCGAGGCGTTCATCTCCAGCGGCTTGTAGACCACCTTGGCATAGGCGTTGGCTTCGGCCGTCCACCAGTTGTTGCCCAGGTAGAGGATGGCCGCCACGCCCACCGCGGTGATCGCCATGGCGCGGCGGGAGCGGGCGATGCGTTCGGGTGTAGGCTGCTCGCCGGGTTCGACGCCGGCCTCGCGTATGGCGGCGCCGATGATGGAGACGGCGCCGATGGAAAGGATCAGAGCCAGCACGCCCAGCGTGATGCCGAGCCCCAACTGCATGGTCTGCGTACGTACGGCCAGTGCCGGCACAGGCACGGCCAGAGTTCCCTGTCCCTGCGCGCCATCAACGGTCACCTTCACCTGCCACGAGCCGCTGGTCATCATCCACAGGCCGCCGGTGTAGAACTGCGGATCGTCTTTCGATCGCGAGGCGATGTCAGGCGTGGGGGCGAACTTCGCGCCCGGGCCGGTCATGGGCATGGGGACGATGCGCACCTGCGATACATCTTTAGCCGAGGTGCGGATCTCGACTTCGGCCACGCCGGGGATCACGGCGGGCGGGCGCACGGTCAGGAACAGCGGGTAGGGGCCCGCCTTGCCTTCGAGGAAAATGTCGGGGCTGCCGATATGCGCGAAGGCCGCGGCAGCGCTGAGCGCGCAAAGAACTGCAAAGCGCATGGGTTACCGCTTGATGGTGCGCATCCAGTCACCCCAGGTGAAACCGGCGCGCATGGAAAGAATGGAGAACAGGAACGCCGATCCGAGGATCGGCAGGAAGTCCGGCTCGGCGGGCACGAAGACGCGACGGAAAGTGAACGATTGCGGATGCTGGTAGTAGCCCATGTAGTGGGTGCCGAAGATCCAGTTCTTCGAGTGTTCCGATAGCAGGAAGCTGGCAAACGGCCACTGTACGGCCAGCAGGACGCCGGTGAACAGCACGCCGGATATCACCGCCAACTTCCACTTGTTCCAGTGTTCGGTGCGCTGCCAGAGCAGGTCCAACAGGAAGGCGGGGCCGATAAACAGCGGCGGGCAGTCGGGCGGAATGAAGTGCGTCACCGGGATGTACACGGGGCCAAGTTTCGGCTCGGCGGGGAAGAGCGGCAGGATCCAGATGCAGCCGTAGATAAACAGCGTGTAGATACCGGCAACGATCGTAGTGGCCCAGCGTATGCCGGAGGCGCGGGCCACGCCCGCCAACAGGAAGGGGATGGCCAGGCTCAGCCGCTGGTAAAAGCCGGCGGTGTGCTGCAGCACCTTCACGTTGAATTCGAGCAGCAGGATGCCCAACAGCACGATGCACATGGCGCCCAGGTAGAGGAAGATGGCATTCAGGCGGCGATAGGCGGCTCCGGTGGCACGGTTCATGTGGCCCAGCGTCAGCAGCAGGGCGCCCATCATGACCATGGCCGAGCCGGAGATCAA
>JAEUQF010000392.1 GCA_016789745.1 Bryobacterales bacterium | reverse complement strand
CAAGGGCGAGAGCATGCTGCGGGTGAAGCGGTTCGGCGGCCCGAATGATCCGAAGTTTATCCTGACTGATGAGAAGCCGAAGCCGGGGCTGGCGCCGCGGGAAGAGTTGGGTCGCTTGCTGACGGAGCATCCGCAGTTCGCACGGGCGACCTCGAACATGTTCTGGGCGAAGATGATGGGCTTCGGGATTGTGGATCCTTATGATGAGTTCGACCTGGCGCGGCAGGATCCGAAGAGCGTGCCGGAGGGTTGGGAAGTGCAGCCGTCACATCCCGAGTTGCTGAACGAATTGGGGGACCACTTCCGCAAGAGCAACTACAGCATTCATGCGCTGTTCAAGACGATTTGCAACTCCAGTGCTTACCAGCTTTCGGCGCGGTTTCCGGGCGAATGGAATGACCGCTACACGCGGTACTACGCGCGCAAGTACGTGCGTATGTTGACGGCCGAAGAGTTGCATGATGCGATCGCGACGGCCACCGACCGGCCGGGCTCATTCGGCCCGCGGCGGAGGAAGACGACGGCCGCGAATGCCGAGGAAGCCGAGCCAGTGGCGACAGTGCCCATGGCAATGCAGGTATCGGTGCCGAGTCCGTCTGGCGAGTTGAAGAGCTTCATGCAGGCATTCGGACAGGCCAATCGCGGCACGCCGGCGCGTCCGCCACAGCCTTCGCCGTTGCAGCCGATCATCCTGATGCGATCGTCGGTGGTGACGGACCGCGTGCTGGCGCAGAAGGACAGCCGCGTGCAGCGCTTGCTGGACGCGTACAAGGACGATGCGAAGGTGGTGCAGGAATTGTTCCTGGCCACGCTGACGCGAAAGCCGACCGCGGAGGAGACTTCGCTGGCAGTAGCGGTGATGGCAAAGAACCGCGTGGAAGGCGCCCAGAACATCCAGTGGGCGTTGATGAACCTATCGGAATTCCTGTATAACTTCTGAAGTAAAGGCGAGGTTGACGAAAGCCATGAAGACCTGGAAGACCGTCGCCGATGTGGTGCCAACGCGGCGGGAATTGCTGCGATTCGGCGGGTTGGGATTATTGGGCGCCTCGGCCGAGATGGTGTTGCCATGGAAGGCGAAGGCGGCGACCAGCCGCAAGGTGACGCCGCGCGGGACCGCGAAGAACGTAATCTTCTACGAGATCTCCGGCGCCATCAGCCATATCGAATCATTCGACTTCAAAGAGAGCGCGGGGCTGCCGAAGGACTTCCAGGTGGAGAAGCTGCCGACGGGCATCTACTTTCCGACGAATCAGTTCCCACGGATAACGAAGATCATGGACAAGGTGGCGATCCAGCGGTCGTTCGTCAGCCATGAAGAAGTGCACCTGCGCGGGCAGTATTACGTGCAGGCGGGGCGTCCGCTGAATGTGGCCTTTGCGAAGGAAATCCCGTCGGTGGGCAGCGTGGTAGCGAAGGAGTTGGAGAGCCGGCGCCGCGAGACGGACACCTTCCCGACGTATGTGAGTTTCAGCCTGGACACGAACCAGGTGGGGGCGCTGTCGACGGGCTTTCTGCAGCCGCAGTATTCGGTATTCGATCTGAATCCGGTTGAGGCGATGAAGAGCATGTCGCTCGACCAGAAGGCGATTGAGCTGTTAGAAGAGCGCTGGCGGGTACTGGCTAGGCTGCGGGAGTTGAATCGCGGGCGGATGAGCGGATTTGGGAAGTTTATCGACGCGTATGAAGACTTCTCGGATACCGGCAAGAAGCTGCTGACGGATCCGCGGTGGCCGGCGGCGTTCAAGCTGACCGATGAGGATCTGAAACGGTATGGGAACTCGGCGCCGGGTATGGGTTGCGCGCTGGCGCGGAACCTGTTGAAGCAGAGCGGCGGGACGCGGTATGTGCATATTTGCCAGCACGGATGGGATCATCACCGGACGATTTGGGACCGGTCTGTAGCCGACAATCACTATGCGCTGATCAAGGACTTTGACCCGGCGCTGGCGAGCCTGATTGAAGATCTGGCGGTAACGCCATCGCCAGAGACGCCGGGCAAGATGCTGCTGGACGACACGCTGGTGGTGTTCATGAGCGAGTTCGGACGCACGCCTGGCGCGTTGAATTTTATCAAGGGTCGTGACCATCACAAACATGTCTTCCCGGCGATGTTTGCGGGTGCCGGTGTGAAGGGAGGGCTGGTGCGCGGAGCCAGTGACAAGGACGGTGCCCGGTGCGTGGATACCGGCTGGAACAGCAAGGCGCAACCGCGAATCGAGAACGTGGTGGCGACGATCTATTCGGCGCTCGGTATTGACTGGACGAAAGAGGTTCACGATACGCCTTCCCGGCGTGCGTATGTCTATGTTGACTCGCTCGGTGCGAATGGATTCATCCCGACCGATGAGCTTAACGGCATTTACGGTTAGGTTGCTGCTGGTGTTGGCGGCGGCTGTCACCGCGGGGGTGGCTGCGGAGCCGGGCATGGTGTTCATACCCGGCGGCGAGTTCACGCAAGGGCGCAACTTCCCCTGGCCGGATGCGGATGTGCCGTGGTATCCGACATCGCATCAGGATGATCATCCGCCGCGCAAGGTGACGATTGAGCCCCTGTATCTAGATGAGGGGGAAGTGACGAATGAACGCTATGCGGCGTTCGTGAAGGCGAAGCGGCATCGGGCGCCCTATCACTGGATCAAAGGACAATTCGCAGAGGGGCAGGAACGCTTTCCGGTGGTGAACGTGAGTTGGGACGATGCGGTTGCGTTCTGCGAGGCAGAGGGCAAGCGATTGCCGACCGAAGCGGAGTGGGAACGCGCGGCGCGGGGTGGGGTCGAAAAGGGAATGTTTCCCTGGGGAGATCGGGCGATCACGACGAAGGATGCGCGGTTCAACGCGAGTGCGCCGGTGGCGGTTTGCAGCAAAGAGAAGAACCGCTACGGGCTGTGCGACATGATCGGGAATGTGTGGGAGTGGACGGCGGACTGGTACAGCCGGACTTACTACACGGACGCGAAGGATGTGACGGAGAATCCGAAGGGACCGGAAAAGGGGATGTACCGCGTGCTGCGAGGCGGGTCATGGTTCGACCAGCCACCGTTGTTTTTGATGGTGTCGTACCGGAGTTGGGCGCGGCCGGGGGAACGGAGTTCGACGATTGGGTTCCGGTGTGCGAAGGGTTTTGGGAAGCCGGGAAGGTGAGTTGCCTTTAGCGGGCGAACACATGCGCAGCCAGGGAAGGCAAGTGGCGGATCTGGTTTTCCCAGTCCCTTGCATCTGACGCCGCCCATATCAGAAGCAGGGCTTCCACAACGGGACCGATTGGCTCAAACTGCGAAACGATAAACACGCCGGGGCTGTTCTCTCCGCTCTCAATTCTGTTCCGAAAATGGCGTGGAATGGTGCGCCGGTCATGTGTGACCAGTATTCGGTTCTGCGCCGCGGCAACGCCCAGCACCTCGGGATCCTTCAAGCCAGTGAGCTTGCCTTGGGTCGCCGTTTGAAAGTCCACGCGACGATCGCGCTGGCGCACGGCCATAACATGTCATTGTCTAAATCGGCGTCAGCCTGGAAGCGGATCAAGGCTTAGGGTCACCTGTCGGAGCCCGCTGCAGCCGCTGCCAGAGTCCTGGGTCGTACTCGGCGAGAGGAGCGCCCAACGCGGCATCAAATGCCCTTGCACTCGCCTGCAGGTAAGCGTCTATTTCCGGCTGGTGATCCAGATAGAACGCAATCGCACCGTAAACGCGAGCCAGTTTGCCTAGCATTGGAAACCGCTCGAGAATGCGCGCCGGGGAATGCCCCCGTTGGAAGGCACACACCACGGAGTCCAGCGAAACCCGTGTTCCGGCAACGAAGTAGCCGCCATCCCGGTGCTCAATGTAGTCGTGATGAATGAGGGCCTGCAATCTCATTATACGAACGGGCATTGGCGCCTGATATCCTGATCCTCTACACTATGTCCGAACCCGCCTTGTCCGCGCGCGTCCAGCAACTCCGGCCGACGGCCGTGAACCGCATCCTGGCGGAGGTCAGGGAACTGCAGGGGCAGGGGCGGCAACTGTATTCGCTGATGCGCGGGGAGCCTGATTTCCGCACGCCGGCGCATATTGTCGAAGCGGCGGAGAAGGCGCTGCGGGCGGGGCGGACGACGTATCCCGACAATCGGGGCGAGATCAAGCTGCGGGATGCTGTCGCGGCGAAGCTCGAACGGGAGCAGGGGCTGCGGTATGATCCGGCCACTGAGATCCTGGTGACGACGGGCGCGACGTTCGGCATTCACGATGCCCTGATGAGCCTGATCAACGAAGGCGACGAGGTGCTGTTGCCGGAGCCGGTGTACGATGCGTACCTGTCGCCGATTTTATTGGCGGGCGGCGTGCCGAAGCAGGTGCCGGCGAGCATCGTGGATGGGCGGTTCACGTGGAATCCTCGGGATCTGGAAGCCGCCTGCGGGCCGCGTACGAAGCTGTTGTTGTTGAACACGCCGTGGAACCCGACGGGCACCGTGTTCACTCGTGGCGAACTGGAAGCCATCGGTGAGTTGGCGCTGCGGCACAACCTGATCCTGCTGAGCGATGAGATCTACGAAGCCATTACGTATGGCGCGGCGCGGCACCTGTCGCCGGCGGCGCTGGGCCGGGAGTTGCGCGAGCGTACCATCATCCTGAACAGCCTTTCGAAGACCTATGCGATGACGGGCTGGCGCGTCGGTTACTGTGCGGCGAATGCGCGGCTGACGCAGGCGATGTTTCTGGTGTTGCAGCAATCCAGCCGCGGCCCGGCGACGTTCATCCAGGACGCGGCGGCGGCGGCACTGGCGGGTCCGCAGGATTGCGTGGATGCGATGCGGGTGGAGTACACGGCTCGGCTGGCGCAATTGACGGAGGCGTTGGATGGCGTGGCGGGATGCCGCGTGCTGCAGCCGGAAGGCGGCTTCTTTGCGATGCTCGACACGCGGGTGCTTCAGGTGCCGTCCGACGATCTGCGACGGCGGCTGATGCGGGATAACGGCGTAGTGACGGTGAATGGGTCGGCATATGGACCAAGCGGCGAGGGCACGCTGCGGGTATCGTTCGCCAGCGGCGGCGATAATCTGAGCAAGGGCTTGGCGGCCCTGCGGCAGGGATTGGCGGAGATATGATGGGTCGCGAGTTTGACGCCGCAGGGCTGGAGCGCGATCTGCGCGGGAAGGTGCAGGGCGAGGTGCGGTTCGACAAGGTCAGCCGCGCGCTTTACTCCACCGATGCCAGCGTGTATCAGATAGAGCCGGTGGGCGTGCTGGTTCCGAAGTCGCAGGAAGACATCATCGCGGCTCGAGAGGTTTGCGCGCGGTACCGGTGCCCCATCACGATGCGGGGCGGCGGCACGTCGCAGGCGGGGCAGGCGATCGGCGAGGGCTTGCAGATTGACTGTTCGAAGTATGTGAACCGGCTGCTGGAAGTGAATCCGGAAGAGCGCTGGGCGCGGGTGGAGCCGGGCATCGTTCTGGATGAGTTGAACGCGCTGTTGAAGCAGCACGGGCTGCGCTTCGCGCCGGATATTTCGACGGCCAGCCGCGCCACGGTGGGCGGCATGATTGCCAACAACTCCTCGGGCGCGCGATCGGTGTTGTACGGAAAGACCAGCGACCATGTGTTGGAGCAAAAGCTGCTGCTGTCCAATGGCACGGTGACGATGGCGAAGCCGCTGACTAGCGCACAACTGGACGCTAAGTGCATCCAGAACGACATGGAAGGGCGCTGCTATCGCACGGTGCGGGACGTGGTGGCGACGCACCGGGAGGAGATTGCGCGGCGCTTCCCGAAAGTGATGCGGCGCGTGATGGGGTACAGCCTGGACGCGTTCGTAGATGAGAGCCGGATGTTCGACCTGTCGCGGTTGATCGTGGGGTCGGAGGGCACGCTGGCGATCATGCTGGAGGCGAAAATCCGGCTGGTGCCGCTGCCGAAGTTCAAGGCGGTACTGTCGATTGAGTTCCCCGACCTGCTGGATGCGCTGGGGGCGACGCCGCACATTCTGAAACACGGCCCATCGGCGATCGAAGTGATGGACCGATTCATCCTGGACCACACGAAGCAGAACGCGAATCTGCAGCGTGTGCGGGAGAGCTTTATCACGGGGGATCCGGGTGGGCTGCTTTGCGTGGAGTTCTACACCGAGGAGAAGGAGGAACTGCGGGGCAAGTTGCAGGCTGTGGAGCAGGACCTGACGAGCAGGGGAATCAAGGCAACTTACTTCTACGCGCTGGAAGCCGATGAGCAGGCCCGCATCTGGCGGATTCGCGAGGCGGCGTTGGGGCTTTCGATGGCGATGAAGGAAGACGCCAAGAGCCTGAGCTTCGTGGAGGACACGGCCGTGGAGCCGGAGCGGCTGCGGGAGTACATCGCCCGCTTCCTGCAGATCATCAAGAAGCACAACACCGTAACCGGCGTTTACGCGCACGCATCTGTGGGCTGCCTGCACGTGCGTCCCGTGGTGAATATGAAGACCGCCGATGGCGTGGCGAAGTTCCAGGCCATTGCCAGCGATATCGCCGATCTGGTGCTGGAGTTTGGCGGGGCGTTGTCCGGCGAGCATGGCGATGGCTTCGTGCGCGGCCCGTTCATCCCCAAGATGTACGGGCATAAGCTCTACGAGGCATTCCGCACCATCAAGCAGGCCTTCGATCCGCACAATCTGTTGAACCCGGGCAAGATTGTCGATTGTCCACCGTTGACCGCGAACCTGCGCTACGGGCCGCAGTACAAGGCGCGGCGGCCGGATGTGTACTTCGACCTGAACGGGTTCCGGGGGCTGCCGGAAGCCGTGGAGATGTGCAGCGGCGTGGGCGCGTGCCGGAAGAAGATAGAAGGCACGATGTGCCCGTCGTATATGGCGACGCGGGATGAGATGCACTCCACGCGCGGGCGGGCGAACGTACTGCGGTTGGCGATGTCGGGCAAGTTGGGCGAGGCGGGGCTGCACCAGGAGGGCGTGAAGGAAGTGCTGGACCTGTGCCTGGAATGCCGGGCATGTAAGGCGGAATGTCCGGTGAGTGTGGACATGGGCCGCTACAAGAGTGAGTTTCTGGCGGGCTATTACAGGGTGCACGGGGTGCCGCGGAAGGCGCAACTTCTGGGACATGTGGCGGAGATTGCGCCGCTCGGCAGCCGGTTTGCGCCGCTATCGAACTGGGTAGCGCAGAGCGCGCCGGCGCGGTGGTTCAACGAGAAGTATGCGGGGGTGGATGCGCGCCGGAAGCCGCCAACGTGGGCATCGAAGCCGCTGCGGGGACGGGTGCCGGCGAATGCCAGTCCGACGGTGTTGCTGTTCGCCGATACGTTCACCAATTTCTACAACCCGGAGACCGGGCTGGATGCGATCAAGGTGCTGGAAGCCGGTGGACAGAAGGTGACGCTGGCGGATCATGTCTGCTGCGGGCGGCCGCTGATTTCGCAAGGATTACTGGATGAGGCACGGGTGAAGGCGAGGGAGAACGTGCGGCGGCTGGCGAATCAGAAAATGCCGCTTTTGTTTTGCGAGCCGAGTTGCCTGACGGCGATGAAGGAAGATGTACCGGCGCTGTTGCGAGGAGAAGAGCAGCGGGCGGCGCAGGCGATCGCCGAGCGCTGCTTCCTGTGGGAGGAGTGGGTCCACAAGAACACGACCTTGAAGCTGCGGGCGGGGCCATCGAAGATCCTGCTGCACGGGCACTGTCACCAGAAGTCGATGGGATTGGTGGCACCGGCGAAGTCGCTGTTGGAGAAGATTCCGGGGGCCACGGTGGTGGATCTGGATGCGGGCTGCTGCGGGATGGCCGGGTCCTTCGGGTATGCGAAGGATCACTACGAGGTGTCGAAGGCGATTGGGGAACGCAAGCTGCTGCCGGCTGCCCGTGCGTTGAAAGCTGGAGAGGTGCTGGTAGCGGCCGGGATCTCGTGCCGGCACCAGGTGGAAGAGCTGGCAAGCGCAGAAGCAAAGCATCCGGCGCGGCTGCTGGCGGAGTTGCTTGAGAAATAGATGAACCTTGCCGTATTGTCGGTAGCCGCGCTGGTGGTGGCCATTGTGCTGAGTTGCGTCACGCAGGTGAACGTGGGCGTGGTGGCGCTGGCGTTTGCGTGGATCATTGGGGTGTATCTGGGCGGCATGCCGGTAAAGACGGTGATGGCAGGGTTCCCGGTGGAGTTGTTCCTGACGCTGGCCGGGGTGACTCTGCTGTTTGCGCAGGCGCAGGTGAACGGCACGCTGGAACAGATGGCGTTGCGGGTGATACGTCTGTGCCGCGGGAACGCGGGGCTGCTGCCGATCAGCTTCTTCGGTTTTGCGGCGCTGCTGGCGTCGTCGGGGCCTGGGAACATCGCGACGGCGGCGCTATTGGGTCCGGCGGCGATGGCTGCGGCGCGGCGGGCGAACATCTCTCCGTTTCTGATGGCGATTATGGTGGGCAATGGGGCGAATTCAGGGTCTCTGTCGCCGCTGGCGCCGACGGGGCTGATCGTGAACGGGCTGATGGACAGGATCGGGCTGGGCGGGCATGCGCTGGCGACGTGGGGCACGAACCTGCTGGCACACACGGTGGCGGCATTTGCAGGATTCGCCATCTTCGGCGGCATCCAGTTACTGGTGCGGGGCGGTAAGCTGAACCCGATGGACGAGAAAGCGCCGCCGCCTTTGGAGATGCGGCAATGGGTGACGCTGGGGACCATCGGCGCGTTAGTAGTGGGAGTGCTGCTGTTCAAGCTGAACATCGGCATGGCGGCGTTCACGGCGGCGGGCTTCCTGGCACTGGCGAAGATGTCCGACGATCACGAAGCCGTTCGCAAGATGCCGTGGCACACGCTGCTAATGGTGGCGGGCGTGACGGTGCTGATCGGGATTCTGGAAAAGACGCAGGGGATTGAGTTGTTCGCGAGCCTGATTGCGTCGGTGTCGACGCCGGCGACGGTAACCGCGGTGGTGGCGGTGATCACGGGGCTGGTGTCGGTGTATAGCAGTACGTCGGGGGTTGTGCTGCCGGCATTCCTGCCCACGATTCCGCCGCTGGCCGCGAAGTTGGGCGTGACGAATCAGTTGGCGATTGCCTACGCGATGAATGTGGGCGGGCATTTGGTGGACGTGAGTCCGCTGTCGACGATTGGGGCGCTGTGTTTGGCGGGAGTGACGGATTCGGTGCAAAGCCGCACGCTGTTTTACCAGTTGATGGCGTGGGGCCTGTCCATGTGCCTGGTGGGGGGGCTGATTTCGTTCGTGTTCTTCCGCTAGGCTGGTCGTATGTGCCCCTACCGTCGTCATCTTCTACAAAGTTTGGCGGTCGGCTCCGCCATGGCCTGGACGAACAAGCTGGCGTTTAGCGCGCAGACGTCTTCCCCTGCGGCGCCGAGCAAGCTGGGGATGCCCGGCCTGTTTCCCGGACGCGTGATTGGCGTCGAAGATCCCCGCTCGATTGCAAACAACAAGTACAACGCAACGGTCATCCGCTCCATGATGGAGCGCGGCATGAAGGAGTTGACCGGAGCGGACTGGGTGGAGAGTTGGAAGCTGTTCGCCAGCAAGGGCGAGCGGATCGGTATCAAGGTGAATCCGGTGGGCCAACCGCATGTGATCAGCGCGCCGGAAGTGCTGCACGTGATCATAGATGGCCTGAAGGCGGCCGGTGTGCGCGCGCAGGACATCGTCGTGTATGACCGATACCGCCGACAGTTTCATCAGGCGGGCTTCCACACGTGGCTTCCCGAAGGCGTGCGCAAATCGAGCGCGGTGGAGGATTACGAGGCGATCCAGTTAGACCCGAAGGGGTATGATCGCGATCACTACGTGGAATTGCCGCTGACGAATCCCGGCTATGAGAAGCACGAACTGGCGCGGTATAGCTTTGCGGCGAACTTCCTGACGAAGGAAGTGGACAAGGTGATCAACCTGTGTGTGCTGAAGGATCATCAATCGGCTGGGGTGACGCTGGCGTTAAAGAACCTCTCGCACGGGCTGGTGAACAATGTCAGCCGGTCCCACGCCACGACGACGCAGAACAGCTGCAATTCATTTATTCCGGCGATTGTGCAGATGCCGATGATTCGGAACAAGGCCGTGCTGCACATTCTGGACGGCGTGAAGGCGCTGTATCATGGCGGGCCTTCGGCGCGGCCGCAGTTTGTATGGGAACACAAGGCTATGTACTTCGCCACGGACCCGGTATCGCTGGATCATGTGGGTTGGAAGAAGATCGACGAGAAACGCGTGGCGGTAGGCAAGAAGATCCTGGTGGAAGATACGCCGGACAAGTTCAGCACGTTCACGCACCGGCAGCCGGAGCATGTGGAGATTGCCGGAGCGTTGGGCCTGGGCGTTTGGAAGTGGGACAGAATCCAGTACAAGCACATCAACCTGTGAGCGGCTCGGGATTGGAGTAGGCTATTCGTGTGAAAGCCTCACTCCTTTCCCTGTTCCTGATGAGTCTGCCGGTGACTGGCGCGGCGGCGTCCTGCGATTCGCTGGGCTCCCTGCAGCGGGCGCATACCACTATTACGAGCGCGGCGACGGTGCCTGCAGGGCAGATGCCGAAGTTCGAGAAGTTGCCGGCGTTCTGCCGCGTGCAGGGCGTTTTGAAGCCGACCTCCGATTCGCACATAGAGTTCGAAGTGTGGATGCCGGAGGCGGGGTGGAACGGCAGGTACCAGGGGATTGGGAATGGCGGGTATGCCGGGTCGCTGAGCATTGGCGGCGTGGCGGCGGCGGTGCGAGCCGGCTATGCGGCGTCCACGACGGACACGGGCCATAAGGCAGGCGGCGCGGACGGGCAGTGGGCTGTCGGGCATCCCGAGAAGCTGATTGATTACGGGCATCGGGCGATTCATGAGACGGCGCTGGTGTCCAAGGATCTGATTGCAGCGTTCTACGGGCAGCCGGCGAAGAAGTCGTATTTTTCGAGTTGTTCGAACGGCGGGCGGCAGGCGTTGATGGAGGCGCAGCGGTATCCGGAGGATTACGACGGCATCGTGAGCGGCGCGCCGGCGGCGTACATGACGCGGCTGACGATGGACTTCGTGTACAACCTGCAGGCGCTTTCGGCCGATGGGGCGCACATTCCGGCGAGTAAGCTGCCAGCGATCGAGAAGGCGGCACTGGCGGCGTGTGATGCGGAGGACGGGGTGGCGGACAACGTAATCGACTCGCCGCACAAATGCCGCTTTGATCCGGCGGTGCTGCTGTGCAAGGGCACACCGCGCGATGATTGCCTGACCGCGCCGCAGGTGGAGGCGGTACGCCGGATCCAGGGCGGCATGAAGGATTCCAAGGGCAAGCTGCTGTATCCGGGCTTTCCTCCGGGATCGGAGACGGGGCAAGGCGGATGGGTTTCATGGATTACGGGGCCGGAGTTAGGCAAGAGCGCGCAGGCGGCGTTTGGGTTGCAGATGCAGCGGAGCTTCGTGGGTCGCGGGCAGGAGTGGGATTACCGCGCGTTCAACTTTGACAAGGACGTGATGTCGTCGGAGGACAAGGTGGGACCGCTGCTGGACGCGGTCAACCCGGACCTGACCGCGTTCCACAAGCGCGGAGGGAAGCTGATTCTGTGGCATGGGTGGAATGATCCCGCGATTCCGGCGGGGGCCAGCATTCAGTATTGGGAAGCGGCGTTGAAGAAGATGGGGAAAGGGCCGATGAACGAGTTTGCGCGCTTCTTCCTGGTGCCTGGGATGCAGCATTGCGGGGGAGGGCCAGGGGCGACGCAGATTGGAGCAGCGGCGGGATCGCCGGGGGATGCGACGAACAATGTCGTGCTGGCGGTAGAGAAGTGGGTGGAGGAAGGCGTGGCGCCGAACCAGATTATCGCGAAGGGGAACAAGCGGACGCGGCCGTTGTGCCCTTATCCGAAGGTGGCGAAGTATAAGGGGACGGGGAGCACGGACGAGGCGGCGAACTTTGTTTGTAAGTAGCGCGGTTTAGTGTTCCGCGGGACGGCCCGTCATGGCCGCCCCGTCGCCACGATGCAGTTGCGCGAAGACGAGCGAGGATAACACGGTCATGCCACCCATGACCAGCAGAGCCTTATGAATGCCTTGGAGGATCTGCAGTTGGCCGGCATGGGAGCGGTCGGGCACGAACAGGCCCGCCAGCAGCGAGGCTGTGGCGACGCCGAAGCTCAGGGATAGCTGTTGAACCGTGCTGGCGATAGAGCTGGCGCGGCTGGATTGGCGGTCGGACACATCGGCATAGGCCAGGGAGTTGATACTGGTGTACTGGGTGGAACTGAGGAAGCCATAGATGGCGCTCAGTGCCACGATGTGCCACTTGGGCGTGCCGGTGCCGATGCTGGAGAATGCCACGATCAGAGCTCCCATGAGGAGGGTGTTGGTGAGCAGCACGGTGCGATAGCCGAAGCGGGCGAGGATTTTCGGGACGAACAGTCGGAGGGTCATGGCAACGAAGGCCTGCGGCATCATGAGCATGC
>JAEUQF010000122.1 GCA_016789745.1 Bryobacterales bacterium | reverse complement strand
CCGGGGCGCAGGTGTTGGTGACGGTGCGCAGTGAATCGAAGCATGAGGCTTGCCGGCGGTTGGGGGCGGAGGTGGTGCCGCCGAACCACAGTGAGCCGGTGGATGTGATTGTAGATTGCGTCGGCGGCAGTTACCTGGCGGACAACATCCGGACGTTGCGTCCATTTGGGCGGCTGGTGATCATTGGATTGTTGGGCGGGAGTAAGGCGGAGATCGATCTGGTGGCGGTGTTGCGCAAGAGGTTGAAGGTGGTGGGATCGACGCTGCGGTCGCGCCCGCGAACCGAGCATGTGGAGATTGTGCGGGCGTTTCGCGAGCGGTTTTACGGCAAGTTGCTGGACGGTACGTTCGAAATCCCGATTGACCGCACGTTTCCCGTCACGGAGGCTGCGGCCGCGCACGCCTTCATGGCTGCAAATCAGAACACCGGCAAGATCATTCTCACGATAGAATGATCGGATGTTCGCCATAGTCCTCTGTCTTCTCACAGCGGCGCTCCTGAATGCCCAGCAGTATGATCTGGTCATCAAGGGCGGCCATGTCATCGACCCGAGAAACAACTTATCGAGAGTGATGGATGTTGCCGTCACGGGCAACAAGATCGCGATGGTGGCCGAGAACATTCCGGCCGCGCAGGGCAAGCGTGTGGCCGACGCGAAGGGGCTGTACGTGACACCAGGCCTGCTCGACATCCATGCGCACGTCTACGCGGGCACCGGCATCGCAAAGGTGTACACGGGCGACCGCAGCGTCTACCCCGACGGCTTCGCGTTCCGGAGCGGCGTCACCACGCTGGTGGATGCAGGCACGGCGGGCCATCGCGTGTTTGACGATTTCTACGAGCGCGTGATCAGCCGTGCGCAGACGCGCGTACTGGCGCTGGTGAATATCATCGGTGGCGGCATGGGCCCGAACAACGAAAGTGATCCGAAGGACATTGATGTGGATAAGACCATTGCGATGGTGAAGAAATATCCGCAGGTGGTAGTGGGAATCAAGACTGCTCACTATGCCGGGCCGGCGTGGGAAGCCGTGGATGGGGCTGTGAAGGCGGCGGGGGCGACCAACATCCCGGTAATGGTGGATTTCGGCCAGGCGACGAAGGAGCGCAACATCAGCACGCTCTTCATGGACAAGTTGCGCCCCGGGGATATCTACACGCACTGCTTTAGCGGGCTGCGCGGAGAGGTGGTGGACGGCAAGCTGAACCCGGCGATGGAAGCGGGCCGCAAGCGCGGCATCATCTTCGACGTCGGCCATGGCGGCGGCAGCTTCTTCTGGCCAGTGGCGGTGGCGGCGTACAAGGCGAAGTTCGAGCCGGACTCGATTTCGACGGACCTGCACACGGGCAGCATGAACGCCGGCATGAAGGACATGACGAATGTTATGTCCAAGATGCTGAACCTGGGATCGAAGCTGGATGACGTGATTCGCTTGTCGACGTGGAACCCGGCGAAGGAGATCAAGCGAACGGAGTTGGGTCATCTGTCGGTGGGCGCGGGCGCGGATATCACGGTATTGCGTGTGGAAAAAGGCAACTTCGGCTTCACGGATTCGGCCGGGGCACGCTTCCCGGGTACGCAGCGCGTGATTGCGGAGATGACGGTTCGCGATGGCCGCGTAGTGTGGGATCTGAACGGCATTGCGGCTCCGGACTGGCAGAAATTCCAATACCGGAGACGCGGCGCTCAGTAGAATAGAGCGCATGATCGCAATCCTCTCCCTGTTCGCCGCCCTGCTGATCGCGCAGCAATACGACGTGGTCATCAAGGGCGGCCACGTTATTGATCCGAAGAACAACATCAGCCGTGTGACGGATGTCGCGATAGCCGCCGGCAAGGTGGCTGCGGTATCGGACAACATTCCCCCGGCGCAAGCCAAACGCGTGGTGGATGCCAAGGGCCTGTATGTGACGCCGGGCCTGATCGACATCCACGTGCATGTCTACGCGGGCACCGGCATCCCGAAAGTGCTGACCGGCGACGCCAGTGTCTATCCGGACGGCTTCTCGTTCCGCTCCGGTGTGACGACGATGGTGGACGCAGGCACGGCCGGCCATCGCAACTTCGACGACTTCTACCAGCGCGTGATCAGCCGTGCCCAGACGCGTGTGCTGGCGCTGTTGAACATTGTGGGCGGCGGCATGGGCGTGTCGAGCGAGCATGACCCCAAGGACATGGACGCCGAGAAGACCGCAGCCATGGCCCGCAAGTATCCGAAGGTGATTGTCGGCTACAAGACGGCGCACTACAACGGGCCGGGTTGGCCTTCCGTAGACGGCGCCGTGAAGGCCGGCAAGGAGACGAATCTGCCGGTGATGGTGGACTTCGGCTATGCCACCCAGGAACGCAACATCGGCACGCTGTTCATGGATAAGCTGCGGCCGGGAGATATCTACACGCACTGCTTCAGTGGCCATCGCGATGAGGCGGTGGACGGGAAGTTGAACCAGGCGATGATCACCGGCCGCAAACGCGGCATCATCTTCGATATCGGCCATGGCGGCGGCAGTTTTTATTGGCCGGTGGCGCAGGCGGCGTATAACGCGAAGTTCGAGCCGGACTCAATTTCGACGGATCTGCATACGGGCAGCATGAACGCGGGCATGAAGGACATGGCGAACGTGATGGGGAAGATGCTGGCGATGGGATCGACGATCGACAGCGTGATCCGGATGTCGACGTGGAATCCGGCAAAGGAGATCAAGCGCGAGGAGTTGGGGCATCTGACAGTGGGCGCGGAGGCGGACGTCGCGGTGCTGCGAGTGGAGAAGGGGAACTTTGGGTTCATCGACTCGGCGGGCGCGCGTCGGATGGGGACACAGCGCGTTGTGGCGGAGTTGACGATGCGGGCTGGCCGGGTGATGTGGGATCTGAACGGCATCGGGGCGACGGACTGGCAGAAGTTTCCGTATCGGAAGCGGGAATAGCAGTACCCTGGAAGGGATGATCGAACGGATCTACATCCATAACTACAAGGGGTTCGTGAACTTCGAGATGAAGTGCGGACCCTTTGTGTTTTTGATGGGGGGGGAATGGATCGGGGAAGAGCTCGCTGCTGGACGTGCTGTACCGGCTCGTAGCGTTCATGCGGGATGGCAACCTCGCGGTCTTCCCAGGCGAAAGCCGGTTCCGTTTCGGTGATTTCCCAACACAAGCGTTTGAGTTAGACGTTCGTCTGGGGGGACATCTCTACCGTTACGCCATCGAGATTGACTATAAGGACGACCGACGCCTAGTAAAGCGCGAATCGCTTTCCCTGGATGAAACTCCGATCTTGAAGCTGCAGGAAGGCCGCTTCTCCTTGTACAGCGACGATGGAGCGGAGTTAGGCCACATCCCGGTCGATACGACCAAAGGCGGGATGTTTTTTTCGGCAACGCAGCGCTCAAGCGCGTCCAACCCTTCAACCGGTGGATCGAGACATGTCTTGCCTTACAACTCAATCCTCTAAGCATACGGCGCGGAACCGAGGGGCAAACGCAGGCGTTGCAATCGAGCGGCGCCAACTTCGCAGCTTGGTTCGAGTCCGCCTACCAAGCTGACACAGCTAGACTGCCGGGCTATTATCAGAGACTTAAGCAACTTATACCCGGCTTCCGCAGTATCAACTGGAAGCAGCAATACCATGCCGAGAAGGTGATCGAGGTAGAGTTTATGCGGAACGGGCGACGAGACAGCTTTCAGCTTAGTGAGCTTTCCACCGGTGAGCTCAGCCTGCTCATCCACTACGCAATCCTCCACTTCGGAGTCGAACGGCATACAACTCTTGCCCTGGATGAGCCCGACAACTTTCTTTCGCTCAGCGAAGTCGAGCCGCTCATCTACGCCATCGAGGAGGAAGTAGAACGGGCCAACGCCCAAGTCTTCCTGATCTCTCATCACCCTGAGTTCTTCGATCGCTGGGCCAAGGACCCGTCGCGTGCCCGCTATTTCGAGCGGACCGAGCAGGGTATGTTCCGGTTGAAGGAAATCGACTGGTCACGCTCGCCCGGGCTTGCGCCCTCGGAGCTCATCGCGAGGGGTTGGCAGGATGCCTGAAGGGCGAAGAGGAACATTGAGACATGGATCCGAGCGCTGACGGGCGGCTCGCCTGTCGACGAAGCGACGGACTATAAGGGCACGGAGGCGGGATTAGAGAAAGGGGCTGCGCTTCAGTTCCTCAAACTCATCCGCGAGTCGGGCACACCGGCCGGCCGGCTTCCGAGCCTCGCGTTTCAGCTTGAAGGAGGCGCGGCAGATTCGTCGCGACCATCTGGCGTCATAAACTCGGGAACCCGGTAGGCGGTCGTGTTGTCCAAAGTGGCATGGCGATGCAAACCGGCAATTCCCAAGCCACCATCAACATGACACCGATGATCGACATTCTGCTTGTGCTGTTGATCATCTTGCTGGTCATAACCCCGCTCAAGCCCGTCGGCTTGGCAACCGAGGTACCGCGCGACGCGAACGCGCCGGGGCCGGATCCGCTTCCGCCGATGGCCGTCAGTCGCATGGATGCGCAGGGAGGCCTGGCGCTGAATCAACAGGCGTGCACGTCCGAAGAACTACGGGCGACACTGGCCGGTCTGCTGCAACGCTACCCCATGTTGCCGGTTTTCATCGACGGTGCGCCGGAGTTGGAGTTCGGGCAGGTGGCGGGCGTTATCGACCTTGCCAAGGGAGCGGGCGCCCAGCGGATCGGCATCATGCCAGGGCGGCGGGGCTAACCCTCGCCCGATCTAAAGCAGTAGTCTGAGGGTGTGTGGCGCCGTTCGCGGGAAGAGGTTCGGGAAGGGCTCCGCGACCTCCGCGGCCCTCTACGCCAGTGCCCTCGCCGCGGGCTTGCTCGATCTGCGGTTCACGTTCTTCCTGATCCTGGCACTGCAGCCGGGTTGGACGCTGTTCTGTCTGCTGTGGTGCTTGTCCGAGCAGGACGCGCGCGCGTTCGCCCTTGGCGGGTTGGTGACGTCTCTGTTTCTGTTTGCCGGCGCGGTTGTGCTGACGCAGATCGTTTGATCGCCTGGGTCAACGTGGGTAGGGGTGACCCCGGAGGATCGCAAACGCCCGGTAGATCTGTTCGGCCACCATCGCCCTGGCGAGTTCATGCGGGAAGGTCATGGTGGACAGTGACAGCAGCAGATCGGCCTTGTGGCGCCACTCCGCCGGCAAACCGTCATGGCCGCCGATGAGGAAGAGCATCTCGCGGCCTTCGTCCTCCGCCTTGCCCACGTAGGCCGCGAAGCGCTCGGAGTTGAGGGGCTTGCCGGCAGGGTCGAGAAACACCTTCAGCGCCGAGGCGTGGCGGGCGAAGAGGTCGAAGCGGCGCGGGTCAATCTCGCGCATTTCGATCTGCGCCCAACGCGTGGTGCGTTTGACGAACTCTTCGGCCATGGCGTTGGCATGTTCATCGCGAGCCTTGCCGATGTAATAGAGCCAGAGCTTCACTCGCCTTCGATTGTAAGCCCGGCAAAGGCTACGCTCATAGGACGGGAACCTGATCACTTACGGGCAGCAGCTATGATTATCAAATGCACTGCGTGTTTGCTCTGCTGCTCCTGGCGTTGCCGGGCGTCGCGCAGCCGTGATTCCGCGTATGTGGGACGACGCGGCGATGGGCGATCTGGAATTGCCGCTGGCGCGACCACAATACTCGCCC
>JAEUQF010000018.1 GCA_016789745.1 Bryobacterales bacterium | reverse complement strand
ATCAGGCTTCCCAGCTTCTGCAGATCCTTCGCCTTCCGCACCCGCCGCTTCGCCCGCAACTCTCGAAACTCGCGCAACACCTGCTCCGACGGCGCGCTCTTGCGCTGGATGGCTCCCACCGCCACCGGCTCGAACAACCCGTCATCGGTCGAAAACAGTCCGCCCGAGGGAAAATGATCCGCCAGCGCCGCCCAGAACTGGCTCACCACCCGCTGGTCCGAATCCACCATCACGATCGACCCCTCGTCCGGACTCAACAGCCCGATCATCTGGCAGCGCCAGTGCCCCCCACCCATGAACTCCGCGCTGGTGTGCACAAAAAAGTCCGCCACCCGCAGCGTGTTCCGCAGTTCTTGGGTCGGCCCCTCCAGCCCGAACTGATCGTGCGCCTGAACGTTGGTTCCGGAGATCACCTGCGTGATCACCAGCTTCATATCCTTCAACCGTGTCTCGAACGTGCTGCGCCAGTTCCGCATAGGGTCACTCTGCACCGCCACCCCGATGCCGATCGGCGTCTTCCCCTTCGCCACCTTGCCGAAAAACTTCAACCAGTTCTGGTTGGTCGACGTCAGGATCGACAGCCTCTTGTCATGATCCTGCCCAAGCTGCTCGCTGGCGGTATACTTCTTGCCCAGGTCGCGATACCGCTTGCACAACTCCTCCAGCGATTCGTACAGCTTCGCCTGCTCGGCCAGCAGCGCGTTCCTGCTCCGCGTGCTGCCAGGCATCTTCCTCAGCCACACCTCCCGCTTCCGCCAGACCATCCCACGAATCTCCGGGTACACGCCCAGCCCCCACTGCGCCAGCGTCTTGAAGTTCGCCTGAATCCGGTCCTGTAAAGCCGGCCCCTTCTGGTTCGTGCAGAAGCGCTTCTGCTTGCGAAACTCCTCCACGAACCCTTCAATCGCCGCAAACTCCTTCTTGCGGACCAGATACTCCTCCAGAATCAACTTCGGTGGAATGTCCTGGTTGCGCACCACCCGCGCTTCCCGGAACAGATAGTAGTCGCCGCCCAATAACCACGGCCCCGCCAGCTCCCGATCCTCCCCTTCTCCCGCCGCGCACTTGCTCATCAACTCGAATGTCTTGGCCAGCTGCTTGAACTCCGCCTCGCGCTCAAACTCCCCACCACCCTCCGGACTCGTATGCAGCACCCCCAGGTGCACCACCGGGCCCCGCTCCCCGCCCACCCGCACGTCATACATCACCACCGGACGATAGGCGTCCGACTTCTTGTCCCATCGATACGACTGGTTCGCCAATACCGTCGGCCCCGGGCTTTTGGTCAGCGTCTCCACCTTCCCCCCGGTCGTCGAATAACGCACCGCCACCACCGAAATCGCATGCTTTTGCAACTGCAGCGGCATCCGGTTGTTGCTCACCTTCCGCGTCAGGATCGGATAATGCTCCACCTGCCCATCGTTGATTTTCGCCTCCTCCGTGTTGCTTTCCTTCCCCCGGCTCACCAGCCGCACCCCCGGCCATACGTCCACATCCGGCATATTCTCCGCTACATACTGCAGCAGAATGTCGATCCCGGTGTACTTCACCTCCTGCAACACCAGCACGTCCAGCCACTCGTGCTTCAGAAACATCTGCTTGATCGCCGCCAGGCCCGCCGCACGCCGCGCCTTCTTCTTCACGCTCTTCAGCCGCTCCCGCAGCTTCGGCGCGATTTCGGTGATCTTCGCCTTCAGTTGCTCGATCGCCCCCCGCACGTCATCGGCGCCAAACGGCGCCGCTGGCTTCGAAGAAAACACCCGCTCCCCGGTCAGATTCTCATAGCGCAGAAACACCGAGTGCAGATACCACCAGTCCCGGTCATCCAGCAGCAGTTTGTCGAACTCCTCCACCACATCCACTACCTTCTTCCGCACAGCCTTCTTCGTTAGCCCCGGAATCGTCGCCGCCAGCCGGTCCCGCAACACCATCACTTCCTGCAACGGAGCCAGCGCAGCCCGGAAATTGATCGAGTCCTTCCAAGGCGTGTTGCGGTCCTTCTCCAGCACATGTCCGGCATTCCACGTCGCCACCCCCAGCCGGAACCCCGTCCGCACCGTGTTGGAAACCTCCGGCGACACCGACGAGGCAAAACCCGTATGAAAGAAGCTCGGCGTGACCGTCGACGGCGGTGCCTCCATGCTGTACCGGCTCGAGTTCGACGTATTTTCCCAGAATTGGCTCGAACTCGAGGGCATACCCTGGTTCAGCCCACCCCAGCTTGTCACCGGCCCATGCGTGTACGTGGACTCCAGGTGCGTCTCAAACGCATCCGGCGATGGTTGATAGGGATGAAATGAGGGCGGCGGCGTATCCAACCGGTACTCCATCCCCTGCTGTGGCGTCACCCAAAACGGCGGTTCCACCGGCGCGGTGCCCTCCACTACCGACTGCAAGTAATTCGAATTCCGCTGCTGCTCGTCGTCCTCTTCAAACGAAAACACCTGATCCAGATCCGCATGGTACTCGGCCACCGGATCGTTGAACGTGAAATTGCCCTGGAAATCCACTGGCACCCCGTAGATATCGAAGAAGGATTCGGTGGTGTATTGCTCAACTACGGGCTGCGCGTCCGAGTTATTGAGCTTCTTCTTTTTCTTCGGTTGTTCGGTAAAGAACATCTTTTCGCTCTAGGGGAGTGGTCAGATTCTACCCTGCCGTTTATCTGAATACAATCAGAATTCGTCCCGCCGCCCTCGCGGTATTACAATGTGCCCATGAAGAACATGCTCCGCTTCGCGGAACGTATCCAGGCCCCGCCGGCAAAAGTCTGGGAGATTATGCTGGCCGACGCCACCTACCGCGACTGGACCACGCCCTTTGCGGAAGGCTCCTACTTCGAGGGCTCCTGGGAACAGGGCCAGCAGATCTGCTTTCGTTCCCCCGGCCACGACGGCGGTATGGTCGCCGTTATCGAAGAGTCCCGGCCGCACTCCTTCGTCTCCATCAAACACATCGGCCAGTTGAAGGAAGGTGGCGTGGTCGACACCACCAGCGAAGAAGTCAAAAAGTGGGCGCCAGCCTTCGAGAACTACCACTTCACCCCCATCGATGGCGGCACCGAAGTCCGCGTGGAAATGGATGTGACAGCGGAATGGGAGGCCTACATGCAACAGACCTGGCCCAAAGCCCTCGCCCGCCTCAAACAGATCTGCGAGTAACTCACCGCGGCAGTGTGGCTTTCACCTTGTCCACTGCCGCCTTCTGCTCGGCGGTCATCAAATCCCGCGCTCGCGCCGCCGGCATCCGCGCCTGCGTAACGCCGCCCTCCCCCGCCAGTTCCAGCCACGCCACCCCGCTGATGACATCCCGCCAACGCGGGTCCGGATGGCCCAGCAGCACCCGTCCCAGATTGTACTGGCATTCGGCCAGTTTGGCGTAGCTGCACTGCCGGTAAAACAACTCGGCTCTCCCTAAATCGGCAGCCAGCCCGTCCATCCCTTTCTCGTGCCGGGCTCCCAAATAGATCTGCGCCTGAGGACTTCCCCGCCTCGCCGCCTCCTGCATCAGGCGCAGGCCTTCCTTCGCATCGCCCGGCCCCCCTCGCCCCGAATCCGCCGCAACGCCAGCAGATACAGTGCCGGAGCAAACCGCGCCGCGGCTGCCTTCTCCACCAGCGCTACGCCGCCCGCCTCGTCCCGCGCGATCTCCGCCAGCGCGCCTGGCCCGTCCAGCTTCGAAAGGCCCACCGCGAACATTGCCGCCGGATAGCCCTCCGCGGACAGTTCCTGCATGACCCGCACGGCGTCCGGGCGGCCGCCGCCCGCCGCGCCTTTCTGCATCAGAGTCCGAAGCGCGTCGTTGTACTTCGCCCGCCTGCGCTCCTCGTCTGGATTCGGCTCCACCTTCCCAGGCCAGAACCTCACTTCAATCGTCGCTGCCATACGGGCGGGAACGCCCTCCCGCTTGGCGGGCACAAACCGCCACTGCGATACCGCCTCCACCGCCGCTTCGTCCAACCCATACCCCAACGGCCGCAGCACCCGAATCCGCCCCGGCACGCCTTCCGCGGACACCACCATTTCCACCAGCACCGCGCCGCTGATCTTGGCTTCCAGCGCCTCCGCGGAATACGCAGGCTCCACCTTCTTCACCAACACCGGCTGTGTCACACCCGGCCCCACCCGCACCAGTTCCGGCTCCGGCAACGCCTGTCCCCAAAGCCCCATCGCCCCCAGAGCCAGCAGTATCCTGTGCATCGCCCCCTACCTCTGCAGCCTCTTAAAAACCTCCACCAGCACATCCCCTACCACCTGAAAACTCTTCGGACTCAATTTATCCATCGTGTCCTGTGGCGTGTGCCACCACGAGTTATTCGGCCCATACTCGAAATCGATCAGATCCACGGCCGGCACGCCCATCCGGATAAACGGCATGTGGTCATCCTCTATCGCCTGCGGCCCCACCAGAAAATGCTTCTGATACCCAAGATCAATCGCCGACGCCCGCACCAGGGACCGTAAACTCCCCGTCGAATTCCCCTCGTCGATAATCTTCAAATCGCGGTCCCCCACCATATCAATGTTGAACAGCGCCTTGATCTTCGAGAGCGTCCGGTCTTTCTGCCACTTCTGCGCCTGATACCGGCTCCCGTACAACGAATCAGTATCGGTCCAAAACCGAAACGCCTCCTCGCCATCGAAGAACGCCAGAATCACGTCATCTCTCCGCGGCAGCGACGGCAGAACCCGTGCCAACTCCAACAGCATCCCCGTCGACGACCCCGCGTCATTGGCCCCCACAAACCCTTCCATCACCTTCGTATCGTAGTGCCCGCTGAACACCACAACCTTCCCCGACTTCCCCGGCAGACGCCCAATCAGGTTGTGCATCGTCTTCGGCCCCATCGGCGTCGACGCCTGGAAAGCCTCATCGGTCAGCTGCCAGCCCTGCGCCTTCAACTCCGCCAGAATCATCCCCTGCAGCTTCGTGATCGCAGGCGACCCCGGCGGCCGAGGCCCCAACGCCACCGCCTTCCCCGTCCAGTCATAGGCCTTCTGGCCGCTGAACTCCCCGGCACCGAATGCAGCCGAAGCCGTCGCAAGACACCCAATCAACCAAAACAATGAGAGCCACCACCGCAAGGAAGTACCCCAGCCCCCGCTGCTGTCTGCCGTTGTTTTCTCTGCGTCCTCTGCGCCTCTGCGCGCGATTATCTGCATACGTCTGCCAAGCGTCCTCAAAGGACTGGTTGCTTCCCCACGGACTCCTAACGTTTGATAGCGGTGCATAGATAACCCAATGTGAAATTGCGCTCCCGGTCCAACCCATCCAACAACGGAAACAATAACCCGCCCGGCAGCAGCAACAGCGCCCCCGGCACCATCGCCACGCCCTTGAAAAACTGCAGCCCGTTCAGCATCCGTCTTCCCATCAGACGAAAATACCCGCCGCCCGATTCCACCACAATCTCGGAAAATCCGCCCTGCTCCAACAAATGCCGAACCCCATACCGCGTATAACGAAAATAGTCGTGAGGCGCCTGGTGCACTTCCCAATCCTGCGGCACCACCAGCAACAGCCGCCCCCCACGCTTCAACGTCCGCCCCATCTCCGCCACTACCGCCGCCGGCTCCCGGACATGCTCCAGCGTCACCACCGACAAACACGCATCAAACGTCCCATCCCCAAATGGCAGCCGCGTCAGATCCCCAAGCACGTCCAACCCGGCGTAATCCCACTGCTGGTCGCCCACCGCCAGATCCAGCCCCGTATACCGGGCCGATCCGAATAGATGCTTGTACTTGCCTTCCCCTGCCCCCGCATCCAGCACCCGCGCCCCGGCCGGCAGACTCCCCGCCAGCCCCAGCACCGCATCTTCAATCGCGTTCTCGAAAAACCACAGATAGCGGTCCAGCCACTTCGGAACGCGGCGCCGCAGCGGCTCATAACTCACGGACGCTTCCGCGCTTCCAACATGATCGTCGACCCCTGCCGGCAAAGCGCCTCCGCCATCGTGAAGGGCAAACTCGCCAGCACCAGCCCGAAATACACCAGATCCTTCCACACCTTCATCCGCGGCGTCTCATGCACCCCGCAAATCCGACGCGCCATCGGGTCCAACGAAGGCGCCAGCGTCGTCGCCAGCCCCGCCGGATTATCCCGCCACGAAAAATGCTTCGCCCGCACAATCTCAAAGCCGCAATCCTCCAGAAGCGCCCGAATATCGGACTCCCGAAAATGCAGCAAATGGCGCGGAATATCCACCCCATTCCAATGCTCGCCAAACAGCAGGAACTGCCAGCAACTCGCGTTCGGCACCTGGATCACCAATCGCCCATTGGGCTTCAATATCCGATGCGCCTCATCCAAATACCCCGCCGGATCATACAAATGTTCCAGCACATGGAACATCGTCACCACCGCGCAGGAGCCTTCCCGCAGCGGACGGCTTCCCAGACTCCCACACACCGCCGGCACCCCATTCACTTCATTGGCTCGCACCGCCGCCGCCAGCGCGAAATCCAGTCCAATCACCCGCGCCCCGCGCTCCGCCATCATCCGCAGCAGCAGGCCCCCACCGCACCCCACATCCAGCACCGGCCCGTTCTCGCGCGAATCCTGGAACGCCCGCCACACAAACCGCACATGATCCGACAGCACAAACCGCCGGTAACGTTCCGCCCACTTCCCCGAAGGATCCTGCTCCGGCGTGAACCAGTAGTCGTCCGGGTAATAGCGCCCGATCTCGGCCGGACTCGGCCACGGGTACAACCGCATCAAGCCGCACTTGGCGCATTGCACCACCAGGAAGTCTTTATCGGTGGTGTGATAGAGACGATCGGACCCATGCAGTACCGTGCGCATCTCCACGGTCCCGCAGGCCGGGCAGTTCTCCTGGCTACTCGACTCCGGCGCCGCCGGCCGGACAGGCTCCGGCTCAGGCGCAGGTGCCGACTCCAACACCGGCTCCGGCGCACGCTCCCGCGGCGGTACCGCCACAGGCCTCAGGTCGACTGCTGGCTCAGTTCGCCGAGCGAGATCCGGTGCCGCCACAACAGGCCGATCAACTGCATGGAGCTTAGTTTTCGGATTCGCTTCACGTCGCGGCGCTTGCGCCACATCCTCGGTAGCAGCAGCAGCGCCTGCCAGTCCGCCCGGATGAGCGCCATTGCCACCCGCAGCTTGTTCTTCCATCCCGGGTAGTGCGAGATTTCCCCCCGCCCCCGCATCGCCGCCACTGCCCCGGCCGCCACCCTTGCCCCGTAAAACACGCCGTTTAGCCATATAAGGCTCCACGGAAACAGCTTTGCCACCAGCAACACCCGGTTTCGTTCAATAAGCTCAATCCGCCGCGTAGACCGGACCCCCAGCGTCTGCCCACGGTGATGACGGACCACCGCCTCCGGAACATACACGCAGCGCCATCCGGCAATCCGCGCCCGCAGTCCCAGTTCCGCGTCGTCGGCATAAGCAAAAAAGTCCTCGTCAAATCCACCGATCTCTTCGAGCATCGCACGGCGGTACATTGCCGCACATCCATCCGGCCATAGGCAATCTTCCATCCTATCGTACTGCCCACGGTCGGTTTCCCCGCAACCTCGTCCCCGGTTCTGCCCGTCCCAATAAATGAGGTGACCCACTTTGTCGATTCGCGTCGGGTCTTCCCAAACCATCACCTTGCACGCCGTCATCCCCACCCCTGGGTCTGCGAACGGCGCCGCCAATCGCTCCAGCCACTCCGGCTCCGCCTCGGCGTCATTATTCAACAACGCCACAACCTCGCCGCCGGCTACGGCAATCCCTTGGTTGTTGGCTGCGCAAAAACCCCGGTTTTCCTCATTCTGTACTACTAGTACTGGAATCGGGCCATTCGCCGGGAACTCCCTCCGCACCATTTCCACCGATCCGTCCGACGAACCATTGTCCACGACGATAACTTCAATCGGCCGCACAGTTTGCCGCATCAGCGACCTAAGACAGGCCGTTAGCAACTGTGCCCGATTGTAATTTACGACCACCACAGAGACGGAGGGTTGTGCGGACGGCACTGTGTAGTATTATAACTTGGAGGAAGAAGGCCTTTCCCTTATATGGCTTCTGTAGGCGAACTGCTCCGAGCAGAGAGAGAGCGCCAGGGTTTGACCTTGGCCCAGGTCGCGGACCGCACGCGCATCAAGCAGCACTATCTTCAGGCACTCGAGCAGGATGACTTCGATCGCCTGCCAGGCCGCTTCTTCGCCAGAAGCTTCACCCACCAATATGCCAATGTGCTGGGGGTGAACACGCCGGAACTCCAGGCCCGCCTCCAAGCCACCGTCGCTCCCGTCGAAATCTTCGGCAGCGGCTCCGAATCCAACCAGTCCGGCTGGGTCGAAGAGCAGTCCTTCTCCGTCGAGCCCCTTCCCAACGGCAGCGCCGCCTCGCTCAACGCCCGCAAGCTCACCGCTTCGGTCGTCATGCTGGTTGCCGCCGTGGTTGCCTGCGGTACTGTCTTCTGGCTCTGGCAGAGCGCCCAACTCCAGACTTCGGCCGCCAACACGAACACGCCAGTTCCCCCAGTCGCCGCCCCGGTCGCCCAGGTGAACCCGCCCAAGCCTGCCGCTGTTCCCGAATCCGTCTCTCCTCCCGCGGCGCAGCCCACTAATGGCGATGCCAAGGTTGACCCGGCCAAGTCCGAGAGCACCCCCACCGTCTCCCCTGCCGTTTCCGAATCCAGCGCCGCCCCCACAACTCCGCCTCCCGCAGCCGCTCAGGTCCCCGGGAAACTCAACCTCTCGGTCACGGCGAAGGAAGATGTCTGGCTGCGCATCCGTGTCGACGGCAAAGTTATCACCGAACGCAAGCTCGATCCCGGTGAAACTGTCACCATCGCCGGCGACGAGTCGGCATCCATCTTCACCGGCAACGCCGGCGGCCTCGCTGTACGCTTCAACGGCTCCGACATCGGCATCGTAGGCCCGCGCGGCCAAGTGCGCACCGTCGAGTTCACCCGCGATGCCTTCAAAATCTTGGAGCCCCAGAAGAAAGCTCCCGCCGCCACCGAGAATCGCCCCACTCCGGTCGCGCTCCTCGAGTAAACCGCAGTACACTGGGTTTTGCTTCCCCTGCTCCTGGTAGCGGTAGCGAGTTTCGCCTTCGCCGCTGACAAAAAATCCGCTCCGGCCACCCCCAATCCCAAGCCCGCGCCGGCTGTTTCCGCACGCGGCGGAGCCTCGCTCGGCAGCGCCGCCGCCCGCCGCAACGAGAACGTCGCCGTCAACGCCATCGACAACGATGTCGCCAAAGAGGCCAATATCCGCCTCGGCGTCAACTACACCGTCCTCAACGCCGTCCCCGTCGAATCCAGCAGCTACGCCCGCGAATTGGGCAAAGGCGCCACCGAGATTGCCGTCCTCCGCCCCACTCCCATCGCCAGCGGCCTTCACGGCGAGCTCTTCTACTTCCACCAGAACAGCATCTTCAACGCCCGTACGTTCTTTCAAGTCGGCGGCGTCAAGCCTTCCCACCAAAACAACTACGGCGGCCGCTTCACCACCCAACTCCGGGGCCTCGGCGCCCTCACCGGCACCTTCTCCCAACGCAAAATCCGCGGCATGGTCAATGGCAACGTCCTGGTCCCTCTCGCCAACGAACGCACCTCCGCCGCCACTGATCCTGCCCTCCGCGCCCTCATCAATCGCTTCCTCGCCGCTTATCCCAACGAACTCCCGAACCGCCGCGACTTCGATGAGCGCGCCCTCAATACCAACGCCCCGCAGCGCACCGACGAAATCGACGGCACCCTGCGCCTGGACCGCTCCCTCGGCTCCAAATTCCGCATCCTGCTGTCGCAAAGCCTCTCGCGCCAGCGCGTCGCCGCCTTCCAATTGGTCGCCGGCCAGAACCCCGACACCGACATCCACTCCCACCGCTCCCGCGCTACCCTCGTCTGGTCCCCCAGCGCCGCCACCGACGTCTCCTTCGGCGCCGGCTTCACCCGCACCGCATCGCTGCTGACCTCCGAGCCCAACGCCGTCGGACCCCGCGTCCGTATGGGCTACCAGATCGAAGAACTCGGCCCCGACTCCCATTTCCCCATCGACCGCGCCCTCAATACCTTCCGCTACGGCTTCGTCGCCAGCCACCGCCGCTCGCGCCATACCTTCACCTTCGGCGGCGACGCCGCCCGCCTCCAACTCAACGGCATCGAAACCAACAACGCCCGCGGCCTCCTCTGGTTCACCTCCAACTTCGGTCGCACCGCCATCGAAAACCTCCGTGCCGGCACCGCCACCACCTTCGAAGGCACCGTCGGCGAGTTCTCCCGCGGCTATCGCCAGTGGTCCGGCAATGCCTTCTTCGGCGACCAGTGGCGCGTCCACCCACGGCTGCAGATCAACTGGGGTGTCCGCTACAACGCCGAAGGCTCCCCCAACGAAGTCAATCACTGGGAAGACGTTCCCTATCGCTGCGATTGCAACAACCTCAGCCCGCGCTTCCACATCACCTGGCAGGCACCCCATGGCTGGCTGCTCCGCACCGGCTACACCATCTCGTTCGATGCCATCCCGCCCGTCACTTACGGCCAGTTACGCTACAATCCGCCGAATTCCTATTACATCCAGGTACAGAATCCGGATCCTCTGAATCCTCTGAAAAACATTAACCTGCAAAGCGGGAACGTGCGCACTTCCCCCACTTACCTCGATAAGAACCTCGTTTCTCCCTACGTCCACCAGTACAGCTTCTCGCTCGAACGCCGCTTCAAGGACGCCAACCTCCGCCTTAGTTACTTCGGCAGCCGTACCATCAAACTCCTGAACGTGTTCCAGGAAAACCGCGCCGAGCCCATCCCCGGCATTCCGCTCACCACCGCCACTGTCGACGCCCGCCGTCCGGATCCCCGCTTCTACGACGTGAAGTATGTCCTCAATGCTGGCATCGCCTACCTCGATGGCGCACAGGCCGCGTTC
>JAEUQF010000491.1 GCA_016789745.1 Bryobacterales bacterium | reverse complement strand
CCGCGGGAAACGTCTCCGTATGCAGGTTAAAGTAGGCTTGCCCCCCGTCCATCGCGCTCAGCAGGTCCGTGCGGGCCGCGCTCACATCGCCGCCCCGCGCGGACAGAAATGCGGCGCCAAACGTACTCGCCGTACTGAGGTCGAAGGCATTGCTGTAGCTCCCACTTTCCACCGCGGGCAGGTTCGGGAACGGCACCGCGACAGGCCCGTTCGTCCCGGGCGGCACGCAGCAGTGAATGTGGCCCATCATCGCCGGCGTGGTGAGCCCGGTCCAGTCCACCATCACGGTCAGGATCGTGGTCGCCGGATCGTAGCTCGCCATGCCGGTGCCCGTCGCCGGACTGCCCGAAGGCGGCACCTCCTGGGCCTGGTTCAGCGTCGCGTTCCACAGTGTGGCGCCGGGCGCGGCTATCGCTAGCAGCCCGAGCGCAAGAAATGCGCGGACAAACGTGCCTTGCATGAAACATCCTCCGATGGGAAGGAGAAACTCTTCCTTGCGAGTGTGAGGAGAATGTCAGGTAGGCTGTTTCCAGGGTCGCGCGGCGGCATGTGCCGCCCGTTACCGCTCGCGCAGGCGGATGTTGCGGAACTGCACGATGCTGAACTGATCGTGTAACTGTAGGCCGATGGGACCACGTACCGGCCGCTTCGGATCGGTCTTAACCTCGCTCACCAGCTTGCCGTTCAGCTTCACGCGGATCACGTCCTTGCGCGCTTCAATGTCCATCGTGTTCCACTGGTCTTCCTTCATCGCCTCCTTCGGCGCTTTCGAGAAGGTGTAGACACTGCCGGTGGGCGTCGGATCCGGATAGCGGTTGTTGATCTGGATCTCGTATCCGAGCTTGGATGGCGTGCGGCTGAAGTCCGGCGGCATGGCGATGCCATACTCGCCGCGGCTTGGGTCGCGCAGCGAGATGCCGCTATTGCCCTCGGTTTTGGTCCAGAACTCGACGTGCAGGTCGAAGTCGCCGAACTCTTCTTTCGTATACAGCCACGCCTGCTGGTCGCGCCATGCCGCGAATTGTTTGGCGTCCTTGAACGGGGTCCGGCCGGGGGCCAGCAGGTTACGATCCCAGACGCGCTGGCCGACGAGCGTGCCGTCTTCCAGCACCGTCCACTGCCCGTCCCCGCGCGATTCCCAGCCATCCAGGTTCTTGCCGTTGAACAGGCGCCGCTCGGCCGCCGGAAGGGCGGCAGCGAGCAGCAACGTGAGAACAAGCGCCCTCATTTCTTCAGCCTCTCCCTCAACCACGCGATGTCGGCCGTCAGTGCCGAGCGGTAGAGCGTCAGATCGGTCTTATACGAAATGATGTCGAAACCCATGTCGATCCACTCCTCGGCCTGTTTCGCATCGCCCGGCTGAATCGCCGACAGTTTCCCATGCTTCTTGCACACGTCGATGACATGCTTCATCGCATCCAGGAACTTCGGATTGTGGAACTCCGCCGGTATGCCCATGGAACTGGAGAGATCGAAGTGGCCGATCCAGAGAATATCGACGCCCGGCGTCAGCGCAATGGCCTCGGCATTCGCCACACCCAGCGGCGATTCGATCTGGCAGATGACCGTGGTGTTCTCGTTCGCCGTTTGCAGATAGCTGATCGGCGGTTGCACGTAGTCGTTGTGCGCCGTGCCCAGGCCCAGCCCGCGGCCGCCCAGCGGCGCATACTTCACCGCGTCGACAATGCGCTTGGCGGTTTCCGCCGTCTCCACGTTGCCCACCATGATGCCCAACACGCCGGCATCCATCAGCCGCGCCATGAAGTGATACAGCGGCTGCGGCACACGCACGAACGGCGCAATGTCGGTGGCCTTCAGCCACGCCGTAAGGTCGGCAATGCGCTCGGTGTCGAAGCCGGTGTGTTCCATGTCGTACACCACGAAGTCGACATCGGCGGCCTTCAATAACATGGCCAGCCCGCGCGTGCCGAACTCCATGATCATGTGGCCGACAGGACGGCCGCCTTCCCGCAATACCCGCTTAAAACGGTTCTCTTTCACGATCGGTACCTTTCTAACTTGCTTTGAAATCCGGGCCGCGCGAGCACATCCCGATTCACCGCGCTGCTGGCCGGCACTTCGCCGCGAGCGATGGTGAGGATGTTGTCGCAGGCCTCCAGCCCGTTGTCACGCGCGATCTCTTCGGTCCAGGCCAGCGCATGCGGCGCCAGAAGCACGTTCTCTAACTGCAGCAACGGGTCATCCGCGTCCGGCGGTTCCTGCTCGAAGACATCAATGCCCGCGCCCAGAATCCACTTCTCCTGCAGGGCTTTGGTCAACGCCTTCTGGTCGACAATCGGGCCGCGCGCCGTGTTGATGAAGAACGCCGTCGGCTTCATCAGGCGCAGCAGTCCTTCGGTAATCAGCCCGCGAGTCTGTTCATTCAGCAGGCAGTTGACGGTGAGAAAATCGCTCTGCCGGAACAGATCTTCCATCGAGACCAGTTCCACGTTCAGCGCCCGCGCCTTGGCCGGATCGGCATAGGGATCGCACGCCAGAAACCGGGAAAAGCCAAGGCCCGCTGCCAGCCGGAACATCTCCCCGCCGATGTTGCCCAACCCCACCGAGCCCAGGACGCGATCCGCCATGCAGGTGCCCAACCGGCTCAACTGCCCGCGCCACTTGCCCGCGCGCACAATCTGATCCTGCTCTCGCATGTTCTTCGCCAGCGCGAACACGTAGGCCAGCGCCGCTTCGGCCACCGGACGCTTCACCGCCTGCGGCGTGATGGCGATCAGCACGTCTGAGGCGGTGGCGGCCGGAATGTCGATCATGTCGTAGCCGACACCCCAGCGCGCAATCACCGCCAGCCGCTTGAGCCCACGTAAGCTGTCAGCCGTGTACTTCATCCCCAGCGAGAAGATCGCGTCATAGCGATCCAGATCCTCCGCCCGAGCCGTGTTGTCCGGCTGCGGCGGCATGGCTTCAAATGCCAGTACGCCTTGCAGCTTGCTTTCCAACGCCTGTTCAAAGCGGCCCTTGGCGTCCGTATAGAAATCGGGCGAGATGCCCACCAGAAACGTTTTGGACATGAACTGCGTATTCTATCGCGGTTGCGGTACGCTCTTAATCGTCTGTCCACGCATCGCCCCCAACTGACGATCTCCCGGGCGCGCCACGTTGCGATCGCCGCGCAAGGGCTGCACCTGCCGCGTCCGGCGCGTGCCGATGCCCGCCACATGACGCAGACCATCCGCCGCCTCGGCCTGCTGCAGTATGACTCGGTGAACATTCTGGTGCAGGCCCACTACCTGGTGCTGTTCAGCCGCCTGGGGCCGTACTCCCGCCCGCGGTTGGACCGCCTGCTCTACGACGAGCAGCGGTACACCGAACATTGGGCGCACGAGGCTTCGCTCATCCCCATCGAAGACTGGCCGCTGCTGGCCTATCGCCGCGCCACGCATACACTGCCGTCCTGCGGCATCGGGGACATCCTGGCCGCCAACCCGCACTATGCGCCGCTGGTGCTGGAGCATGTACGTGAGCACGGCGCCGTCACCATTGACCAGGTACCCGACTGCGAAGGCGTGCCGCGACGCCTGGCGGAGAAGTGGTTCGGCACCGTGAATCGCGCTACGCTCGAAGCCCACTTCGGACGCGGCGCGCTGGCTATTCGCAAGCGCCTGCCGAACATGGCCCGGGTGTACGACTTGACCGAACGCGTGATCCCCGCCTGTCACCGGGAACGCCAGATCGCGCATGAGGAGGCACAGCGAATCCTGATCGCACAGGCCGCGCGCGCCTTCGGTGTCGGCACCTGCGCCGACTTCGCCGACTACTACCGCATGCCGCAACGCGACGCGCTGCGCGCCATCCATGCGCTGGAAGCCGCCGGCGAGTTGCAGCGCATCGATGTGGACGGCTGGCGAGGGCCGGTCTGGCAGCACCCCGAAGCCTCCACGCCGCGCACGGTCGAAGCCGCCCGCCTCCTGTCGCCCTTCGACCCGCTGGTCTGGTATCGCCCACGCACCGAACGCCTCTTCGACTTCCACTACCGCCTGGAGATCTACACCCCGAAACCGCAGCGCCGCTGGGGCTACTACGTGCTGCCGTTCCTATGGGGAGAACGCATCGCGGCGCGGACGGATCTGCGGGCCGATCGTACGAGCGGACGGCTGGTGGTGGAATCCATTCACTTCGAACCGGGTGTTCCGAAACGACAAGTGCGGCAGGCGCTCGAAGAAGAGCTACACCTGCTCTGCCGCTGGCTGGATTTATCGCGCTGAAGCCGCTACTTGCGAATGGGCGCCTCAGCCGGCGCCCCGCTACCCACCTTCGACAACATCGCTTTGCCTTCGGCCGGCTTGCCCGCGGCCAGCAGCGCCCGTCCTAACTGGTACTGCACGCTGCGGTCCCCCGGCGCGGCCTGCAGCGCCTCCTGCAGCAGCGTCACCGCCTCGGCAGGCTTCTTCATCGCCAGCTTCGCCTTTCCCAGATAGTACGCCGTGCCCCACATCTGCGGCCGCAGTGCGCGCACCCGCTCCAGATAGGGCGCTCCGGCGGCGAACTCGCCGCTCTGCACCAACTGTGCCCCTAAGTAGTAGGCGGCCTCCAGGTCATTCGGATTCTGCTCCAACGCCTTTCGCAGGTGGGCCGTCGCCTGCTCGGCATCCCGCAGGCTGACGTACACCTTCCCCAGTTCCGTCTCCAGACCCGGCAGTGCAGGCTCCGCCTGATAGGCCTGCTGCAACGCTGCCAACGCTTCGTCGAAGATGCCCGTCTCCAAGCGCGCCCGGCCTTCGAAATACTTCGCCCTCGCCACTGGCAACTCCGCCACTAAGGCTTCAAACGCCGCCGCGGCCTCCGCCGGCTTCTGCAACTTCAGATAACCCAGCGCCAGCAAATACAGGGCTCCGGCGTTATCCCCCGGCTCCCGCGACATCCGTTCCAGATCCGCCACCGCCTGCGCCGACTCTCCCGTGTACAACTGCGCCGTCGCCAACAACTCACGGAACTGGCGATTCCGTGAGTTACGCATCACCAGTTCCGCAAACAGCGGTTTCGCCTCTGCATACTGGTCCATCTTCAGATGTGCCAGGCCCAGATTCAACAGCAACCCGGGCTCATTCGGCGCCAATCGCAGCGCCTGCCGGTATACCTTCACCGCTTCGGCCGGACGGTCCTGCCGCGAATACACCACGCCCAGATTCCCCAACGCCGGCATGCTCCGCGGATCAGCTTTTAGCACCTCGCGAAAGCCCGCCTCGGCCTTCTCCAGGTCACCCGCCCGCAAGGCCTGCGCCGCTGCGTTAAACGTCTGCTCCAAACGCACAGCGGCGCCCGGGCTTTGTGCCCCGAGCGCCGCTGCAATCGCCGTGAGCGCAACCAGAATGCGGATGCGCGTGTTCATCAAACGCCTAGAATAACAGCTTCAAGCCAAGCTGCAACGTGCGCGGATCGCGCGTCGAGTTGACCTGGCCGAAGGTGCCCCGCGTCGCGGCGGTGACCGCGCTGTTGGGATTCGGCAGGCTCAAGCCCGTATTCACACCAGACCACTGCGTGTGGTTGAAGGTGTTGAACGTCTCAAACCGGAATTGCAGGTTGAAGCGTTCAGCAAACGTGGTGGTCTTCAGCATGGAAACGTCCCACTGGTTGATGCCGGGCCCACGGAAGATACCCTCTCCCGTGTTCCCCAGGGTGCCTTCCGCCGGACGCCCGAACGCGAACACATTGAAGTAATCGAGTTCGGAGTTGTTCTCGGGCAGAACCTCCCCGCCCAGGTAGTTGGCGCGAGGACCGCCACCCAGCGTACCCGGGTTGCCGTTCGACGTAACCGTCAGCGGCGTACCGCCCCAGAAACGGACAATGCCGTTCATCTGCCAGCCGTTCAGCAGGCCCTTCAGGAACGCGTTGCCCTGCGCCAACTTGGGGAACTCGTAGATGAAGTCGATTGTCACGATCTGCTTGCGATCGAACGACAGCAGGCCATACTCGCGCTGCCGGTCGAACGTGTAGGCCAGCGCCGTGCCGTCCACTTCGTTCACGCCCTGCGCCTTCGCCCAGGTGTAGTTGAGGTTGCCCGTGAAGCTGCGCGCGAAGCGCCGGCTCACACGCGCCTGCAGCGCATTGTAGTTCGACGTTGCACCGAACTCGGTGAAGTTCACCGCCGCGTAGCCAAGATACGGACGCAGCGCATTGGTCACACCATTCACGCGCGTCAGCACGCCCGGCTGCAACGTGGTGCCCAGCGGCAACTGGTTCAGATCCCGCCGGTACTGCAGGTAGCGTCCACGGTTGCCGATGTAGCTCACGTCCAACGCCGTCTTCAGACCAATCTCCCGCTGGATGCCCAGGCTCCAGGAATAGATCGTCGGAACCTGCCCTTCCTGGTCGATCGCAACAATGCCCACCGGCGAACGGCGCCCGCCGGCGATCAGGCTGGTGTTGAGCGCGTCCACCCGTCCGGCATACACCGTCGGCACGAAAGTCAGCGGCGGATTGCCCAAACCGTCGAAGTTGTTCGTGTTCTGGCGAATCCGCTCATAGAACATGCCGCCGCCACCGCGGATGGACGTCTTGCCGTCGCCAAACGGATCATAAGCTAATCCAAAGCGCGGTCCGAAGTTGTTCCAGCGATTCTTCATCCCGCCCCTGGGCAAGTTTCCAGAGCCTTCTTCCACCATGCCGTTAAACGGATTCCCGACGTTCGGCACGATCGTCCCGATCGTCAATCCAGGATTCGTATCGATGCGTGCGGCCTGCGCCGGGTCGTACTTGCGTGGATCGAAGTAGTTCATCAGGTACTTGCCATACGTGTAGGTGGGACCCATATAAGCCCAACGCACGCCGTACTCGATGGTCAGCTTGTTGTTCACGCGGAAGCTGTCCTGCGCGAAAGCCTCGACGCCAAAGAAACGGAACGAGCCATAGAAGCGCCCATTTGCCTGATTCACCGACGTGTAGTTGCCCAGCAGCATGTTGGCGAAGGTGTTGCCGGTCGACAGCGGGTTGTCCGCCGAATCGCCGAAGTTGAAGTTCATGGCGTCGGTCCAGCTCGGCTGCTGGCCATTCAAGTTCATGTTGAAGAAGCCGCCGAACTTGAACGTGTGCTTGCCACGGTTCATCGTGATGTTGTCGGTGAAGGTAAACTGCTTGGCTTCACTCAACCAGCCCGCGGCAAAGCCCGGGTAGTTGCAGCTGGCCACGCCGCAGTTGAAGCGCGGGAAGCGGTTGCGCAGATTCGATTCCGGGAAGAACTCCGGGAACGTAAAGCCCAGCGAACTGCGGTCATACAGCGCCGGATTGGCGTCTTCCTGCACATCCACCAACTGGGTCAGCCGGTTGTAGCTGAAGATGAACTCGTTGGTGGTGGTCGGCGAAATGACGTTCACCATGTTGGCCGACCAGGACGAGCCCGGCTTGCGGCGGAACTGCGGAAACACCGGGTACGGCGTCGACGCAAAGATACCCAGACCCTGTTCTTCGTGGTTGGCGTCGTCGGCCCACCGGAAGAAGAAGTTGTTGCTGGAGTTGATGGCGTAGTCTACGCGCGCCACCTTGCCTTCCTTGTTGAACTGGTAGGTGTCCTGGAAGAACAGACGCACGGCTTCGGGCACGTTCGGCGTCGGCGTGACGCCGGTGTAGTTCGCACCTTGCAGCACCTTCAGAAACGCCGGCGCATTCCGCGACCATTCGCTGCGCGGCACAATGTTGCCCGGATAGGGGTCGCCGCCGATGATGCGGCCGCCCGCTTCGCGCACCACCGTGCCCGGGCGGAATACCTGCCCGATGCGATACTGCGTCTGCACACCCGCCGCCGTGGCAATGTTGCCCGGCCGGTACAGGCGCGATAGATCGCCGTTGAACAGATCCGGATGCGGAAGGTCGACGAAGCTGCCACCATTGGGCCGCGTCGCTAGCGTCTTCTCATAGTTGAAGAAGAAGAACACCTTCGGCTCCTTCAGCGTCGACACGCCCGGGATGGGCAGCGGACCACTGATATTGCCGCCAAACTGATTAAACCGCAGCTTCTGCGTGGTACCGGTACGGTCAAACGGCTGGCGCGCGTCAAACGCATTGTTGCGGATGAACTCGTAGAGCGTGCCGTGGAACTGCTTGCCACCCGACTTGGTCTGCACGTTGATCATCACGCCCGGATTGCGGCCATATTCTGCGTTGAAGGTGGACGTCTGCACCTTGAACTCGCCCACGGCATCGAGCGAAATCTGCGTGTACTGGCCATCGTTGGCACCTACATCCGTGTTAATAGCCCCATCCAGGAACACGTTGTTCGCCGAACCGCGCAGCCCGTTCACGTTAAAGGCGTCGGTATTGTTGAACGCTAGCCGGAAATCCGTGCGATCGTTGGAAACCACACCCGGCAGCGTGCGCATCAGCGATTGGAAATCGCGGCCATTCAGCGACAACTCGGTCACCTGGCGCGACGTAATCACGAAGCTTTTGTTGGCCGTGGTGGTCTCCACCACCGGCACCTCGGCTTCCACCGTTACCGATTCAGTGGCCTGCCCGAGTTGCAGACTGACGTTGCCCAGATTCAGAATCTGGTTCTGATCCAGCCGCAGAGTCGTGCGTTCCAGCGCCTTGAAGCCAGTCGCTTCGATACGAAGTTTGTAAGTGCCAGGCTGGATGTTGGAAACCTGGAAGATTCCATCCGCGCCGGATTGCGCCTCACGCACGACAAGGTTCTTATCCTCATCGGTGGCGGTGATTTTGGCGTTGGAGATTGCTGCTCCGGTCGGGTCGAGAGCAACCCCCTGAATGGTACCGGTTTGGGCGAAGGCACTGACGGCCAGAGCCGCGAGACAGACATAACGCAGCATACGATACGACAAAGTATTCATAGACTCAGCTGTGACCCCGTTTCGGGAATGCGAAATGTCACTAGCATACAATAAATGCCTGATGATGTCTTTGCTTTTCTTACTGGACAACAGGCTCCGTAAGTCTCAACGCCCATCGCCTCCCGCCACAGTAGTGCGATGCATCAGCCTCCGCAGCGGCAGTTCGTAATTCCGAATCGCCCGGTGCTGCACCAGGCAGTTATCCCACAACAGCAAATCACCCACACGCCAGCGATGCGTGTACAGAAACTCAGGCCGGACGATATGCGCGTACAGTTGCGGCAACAGCGCCGCGCTCTCTTCCGTCGGCATGCCGTCAATCGCCGCCGTGAAGCCTTCATTCACGAACAGCACCCGGCGCCCCGTGATGGGATGCCCCCGCAGCACCGCGTGCCGCACATCCGGCAACTTCGCCAACTGCTCCTGGCTTAACGCTCCCCTGCCGCCGGACGCCTGCTGTTTCTGATACCGGTCACCATAGCGATGCACCGCCGTCAACCCCTCCAGCCGCTGCTTCCAAGCCGCGGGCAGCGTGTCATACGCATAAGCCGCACTCGCAAATAGCGTCTCGCCTAACACCTCGCCGTCACACACCGGAACCTCCAATGCATACAGCAGCGAACACCGGCTGGGGTTGGCGACATACGAGAGATCGCTATGCCAGTACTGCCCCGCGTCGGCCAGCCCGATGTTTCGCCCATCCTCCACCACGTTTGAAACCACCAGAATCTCCGGAAATCCCCGCTTCAGATACTGTGCCGCCACGTGAATCTCCAGCGGGCCAAACCGGCGGCTGAAAGCAATGTGCTGCTCCGGCGTGAGCTTCTGATCGCGAATCACGATCACGCCGCGCTCATGAAACAGCGTCTCGATCTTGCGAAACGTCCCATCATCAACAGGCCGAGCCAGGTCCAAACCCGTGACCTCGGCCCCCAACGGGGCCATGCTAAGCGTAATCTCCATAGGCAAACGCTACAGTTTATCGCGTATGATGCGAGGACCATGCAGCAGATCGCATTGCTCCTGGCCCTCTCCGCGTCCCTCCTGGCGCAGGCTCCTTACGACCTTGTTCTCAAGGGCGGCCACGTCATCGACCCCAAGAACAACATCGACGCCGTCATGGATGTCGCCGTAGCCGCCGGCAAGGTGGCCCGCGTCGCCAAGGACATCGCCCCCGGGCAGGCCAAAGTTGTCGACCTCCGCGGCCTATACGTCACTCCCGGCCTCATCGATCTCCACGCCCACCTCTACAACCGCCCTGGCAATCCTCCGCCCAAGCGCAACCAGAGCGTGCAGCCCGACGCTGTCTCCTTCCGTAGCGGCGTTACTACGCTGGTTGACCCCGGCACCTCCGGCTGGCGCGACTTCCCCAACTTCCGCGAAATCACCATTAACCGTTCCCAAACCCGCGTCCTCGCCTGGCTCAACATCGTCGCCGCCGGCATGGGCTTCGGCAACGAAGACGACCCGGAGCAAATGGACGTCGCCGGGGCAGTCAGGATGGCCAAGCAGCACCCCGACCTCATCATCGGCTTCAAAACCGCGCACTACGCCGGCCCAGGCTGGCATGCGGTCGACGGCGCCGTCGCCGCCGGCAAGCAGACCGGACTCCCCATCATGGTCGACTTCGGCAAAGTCACCGCCGAACGCAACATCCAGGCCCTGTTCGAACAGAAACTGCGCCCCGGCGACGTCTACACGCATTGCTTCTCCGGCCTGCGCGGCGAGATCCTACCCGACAAAAGCGTCAATCCCGTCCTCTGGGCCGCCCGTAAAAAGGGCATCGTCTTCGACATCGGTCACGGCGGCGGCAGCTTCTTCTGGCCCATGACCATGGCCGCCCTCCAGCACAAGTTCTACCCCGACACCATCTCCACGGACCTGCACTTCGGCAGCATGAATACCGGCGCCCGCGACCTGCCTAATGTCATGTCGAAGCTCCTCAACCTCGGCGTGCCCTTCGCCGATCTCATCCGCATGACCACCTGGAAGCCTGCCCAGGTCATCCACCAACCCCAACTCGGCAACCTCGACGCCGGCGCCGAAGCCGACATCGCCGTCTTCCGAATCGAACAGGGCGAGTTCGGCCTCCTCGATTCGGCCGGCGCCCGCTTCCTGGGCAAGCAACTTATCGTCGCCGAGATGACCCTCCGCAAAGGCCGCATCCAGTGGGACCGCAACGCCCGCGCCGCCGCCGATTGGAGAACCCACCGCTACCGCAAGTAACGCCCGTTGCTGATTTCGTGTGCCGCACACGTAGCGGCTGTGAAAACCCCTCCGGCCATGCGGGCCGCTCATAACCTTGAAGACGCGTGCCATCCCGTTCCCATGGTTTGGCACGGTTTTCTCTGCGTCCCTGACGGCTCTGCGCGCGCCCTTCCGGAAACGTCTGCCGCGTCTTCAACGGAGTACCCCAGGCCCTGTGGCCCCCCATAACCATGAAGACGCGGCCGGCCGGCTGTCTATTGTTTGGCTGTCTTCTTGGCGAGCTTGGTAAGCTTGGCGAGAAACTTTTGGGTAGTGCGTCTTCAACGGAGAGACGCTCTGGTCCACAAATTGCTCGCCGTTAGCGCATGACACCTCTGCGCGTTGTCTTGTCCTGCCTGCTCCCGCTGGCACTTGCCGCCCAGTCCGGCGAATTCACAGGCCTCACCTCCAGCCTGGAAACCATCTACCGCACAGCGAAGGCAAAGACGTTCTCCATCAGCCCGGAGAACTTCACCGGCGAGAAGGGCAAGGGTGCCATGGCCATCACTGGCTCCGCGTCCGCGGCCTCGGCAGAATTGGGGCAGGGCTGGAAGGTCAACCCCTACGTCGTCATCCAACCGGGCGCCAGCTTCACCCTCGCCGACATCCAGTCCCAGGGCGCCATCCAGCACATCTGGATGACCCCTACCGGCAACTGGCGTTTCTCCATCCTGCGCATGTACTGGGACGACGAACTCGCCCCCTCCGTCGAAGTCCCAGTGGGTGATTTTTTCGGTATGGGTTGGGGCAAATACGCGCACCTCAACTCACACGCCATCTGCGTGAACCCCGGCAGCGCCTTCAATTCCTATTGGCCAATGCCCTTCCGCAAGCGCGCCCGGCTCACCCTGGAAAACCTTGATTCCAAGCCGATGACCATCTACTACCAGATTGACTACACCGTGGCGCCCGTGCCCGCCGATGCCGCCTACTTCCATGCCCAGTTCCGCCGCGTGAATCCGCTGCCTCTCAAGCAGGTTTACACCATCGTTGATGGCATCAAGGGCCGCGGCCACTACGTCGGCACCTACATGGCCTGGGGCGTCAACAACAACGGCTGGTGGGGCGAAGGCGAGATCAAGTTCTTCCTGGACGGCGACAGGCAGTTCCCCACCATCGCCGGCACCGGCACCGAAGACTACTTCTGCGGCTCCTACAACTTCGAGAACAAGGAAAAGCGCGAGTATGAGCCTTTCACCACGCCCTACTCCGGCCTGATCCAGGTCATCAAGCCCGACGGGCTCTACCAGAGCCAGCAGCGCTTCGGCCTCTATCGCTGGCACCTCACCGATCCCATCCGCTTTGAAAGCGACCTCCGCGTCACCATCCAGGCGCTCGGCTGGAAGGCCCACAAACGCACCTACCTGCCACTGCAGGACGACATCGCTTCGGTGGCTGTATGGTATCAGGTGGAGCCTCACGCGCAGTTCCCGAAACTGCCGTCGCTAGATGAACTGGCCGTGAATTAACCCGGCTCACTCGAAGCGCCCGAACATAATCCGCTCCTTGCGGCTCGGCGACGTGTCGCCCTGCGTCACCGCCACGTAGATCCCATACCGGTGCGCCCGAATCGCCGGGTATTGAAACGACTTGTCCGTCTCAAAGCGATACTTCCGTTCCCAGTGAACGCCGTCCGCCGACACATCTACGTTGAACACCGAACGCAACGCGCCGTTCACCTGGGTCGACTCCTGCCAGCCCAAATAGTAAATGCCGTAGAACTTCTCGAACACAGGCTTCGAGTTGGTGCCGTTGGGAACGAACGGCCGTGTCTCTGCTTCACTCCACTTACGCCCGTCGGCGCTGGTCGAGAACAGGTAGTTCCGATCCCCGCCCTCCTGCCGGCAGATGGCCAGCCAGGTGCCGTCCGGCAGCCGGTTCGCCGCCGATTCGGTCACCTTCCGCCCGCCGGCCCGGTTGTAATGGCCAATCACTTCGAACGTCGCCCGATCGTCGCCCAGCACCGCCAGCGCGTTCTGCCCACCCGGGTAGTTGTTCAACGCCACATACGTCTGGCCGCCCATCACCTTGAAGGAGTCGAAGATGTACAGGCCGAAGTCCTTCGGTGGCGCCTGGAAGCCCTGGACCGCGGCGTCTTCGTACAGATAGCGAGGCTGCATGTCGAACGTGCCCGCCGCCGTCCTGATCTTCGCCCGATGAATGTTCTTCTCGAACGTGCCCGAAGCCAGATCGAAATCCAGGTAGTAGGTCTGCGCCTGCCGTTTGCCCGGCGCTTCACTGGCGAAGAACACCCGCATCGTCCGCGCATCCAGCCGCAGAATCCGCGGCACGAAACAGGCCCCCTCCGGCAGCGTCTCATTCGCAAACGCCTGCCCGCCTCGCGCCACCGGAATCACCTTCTCCACCTGCATCGTGCCGACGTTTACAATGCTCATGGACACGGTCACGAACGGCCACGCGGCGTTTTCCCCTGCTTGCTGTTCATTCACTTCCGCCACGACGTACGCGCGGTCTCCTTCAAACGCCAACTCGGCATCGTGCGCGCCCTTCACTTCCGGCCCAGTCACCGGGATCAGGCTCTGCAACACCGCATCCGCCGCCCTCTTCGCATCCCAATCTGGCGGCAGCAATCGCGCACCCTCCGTGTACCGCACCGGCTTCTCCAACCGCCTGATCGTCTGCCGCAGCCGCACCTTCCCCGACACGTCCCGCCCCGCCGCCACATCGCGTTCCGTAAACGCCGCCAACAGGATCTCCCCATCGCCCAACCGGTCGCGGTCATACACAACAGAAATCAGGCCGCCCGCTTCGATCGCATCCGGATACGACACGCCCATCCGTTCATCCAGCAGCAATCCGTCCGACCACGACTTGCCATCGTCCTTCGACACCCGTGCCGTCAGATGACTGCGGCTCTTGTTTGTCTGATGATTTACCAGCAGTAGGTTCCCCGATGCCAGCCGCCGCAGGAAGAACCGCGAGCCCGGACTGGGAATCCCACTCGACCGCGCCTCCGTCCACGTGCGCCCGCGATCGGTCGACGTGCTCTCCCACAACGCGCCGCCACCGGTGCGGATCAGCATCCACAGGCTCTTATCCTTCCGCTCGACAATCATGTTCTCCAGCGCCCACGCCGGCGCCCGCAGCGCCCCGTGCAACTTCCAGGTGCGGCCCTTATCCGTCGACACCGCCGCGCCCTGCACCTGCTTGTCGAAGGCAAACCACTCAAAGGTGCGATCCGCCGCATGGGTCACCGGCATCACCCACTCGCCCGTCGACAGGACCACCGGCTTATTCATTCGAAACGCGAACGGCGCCTCGTCGAAACCGACGCGAAACTCCTCGCTCCACCGCGGCACGCGCGCATCGGGATTGCGGCACGTGCGCGCCCACACCCCATGCTCAGCCGTCTCCCGGTTCCCGCGGTTGAAGATGTACCACAGCTTCCCTGAGGGGTCCCGCCATAGCGTCGGGTCGAACGCCCGCGACCGGCCCCGCGGTCCCGCCATCGGCACCGGCTTCGTGAAGGTTTTGCCCAAGTCATCGCTATAGGCCAGGTAAACCGTGTTCTCCACCGCAGGCTCGCGCGGCCCGCCGGAAAACCACGAGACGTACACCCGCCCCTTCGCCGTGCGTTCAATGCCGGGGATGCCTTGCCACGTTCGCAACAGGTCCGCCACGGGCTCGGCCGCCATCGCCATCAGGGGAAACAGGAGAAAGAAAAAGCGCATGTCGCTTGTGGCAGTGTATCGCCTGCCGCACCGTCGCGGCTTGACAGCAGCCTCCAGCCCTCATATGGTGTCTTGCAGTGCGACTGGGCTTGGCAATCTCCTTCATCCTGGCATGCAGCGCCGCAGCGGCCGATCTCGAATCCACCGCAACGGACCTTCTACAGCGCCGTTGCCTGAGCTGCCACAACGCGAAAGTGCAGATGGCGAAGCTCGACCTGTCCTCTCGCCAAGCGGCCGTCCGCGGGGGCCTGAAAGGCGCTGCACTCCTCCCTGGCTCCTCCGCAAGCAGCCTTCTCTGGAAGCGCATCGCCGAAGGTCAGATGCCGCCCTCTGCCCCGCTACCCCCCTCCGAACGCGACACTCTGAAAGCCTGGATCGACGCCGGCGCCCCCTGGACTGCTACACTCGCCGAAAAGCGCGCCGGTCTCGACTGGTGGTCTCTCCAGCCGTTGAGCGCGCAAGCCCCCAAAGGCATCGACCATTGGGTAACGGCCAAACTCCGCGATGCCGGACTTACTCCGTCTCCCGCCGCCGATCGCCGCACCCTCATCCGCCGCCTCAGCTTCGACATCCTCGGCCTGCCCCCCGACCCCAACGAAGTCGAAGCCTTCGTAACCGACCCCGCCCCCGATGCCTACGCCCGCCTCGTCGACCGCTACCTCGCCTCCCCCCACTACGGCGAGCGTTGGGCCCGCCACTGGCTGGATGTCGCCCGCTATGCCGAAAGTGAAGGCTTCGAACGCGACGAAATGCGCGAGCACGTCTGGCGCTACCGCGACTACGTCATCCGCAGCCTCAACGCCGACAAGCCCTTCCCCCAATTCGCCCGTGAACAGATAGCCGGAGATGTCCTGCCCAACGTCACCCACGACAGCCTCGTCGCATCAGCCTTCCTCACCATGGGACCCACTGACGCCGTCGGCCTTACCTCCGCCGTGCAGGCCGAACGCGACTCGGTCCGCGAAGACACCCTCGAAGAGATGCTTGGGGTCGTCAGCCAAAGCTTCCTCGGCCTCACCGTCAACTGCGCCCGCTGTCACGACCATAAGTTCGATCCCATCCCGCAGCGCGATTACTACCGCATGCGCAGCGTCTTCTCCGCCGTCTGGCCCAGCCTCGACAACAACGAAAACATGATCGATGTGAACCCCGGGTCGCTGCCCTTGCTCACCCCAGCCGAACACCAGGCTCGTGAAGCCCGCCTGCAGCCCATCCGCGACCGCATCGCCGCCAAAACCGCGGCAATCGCCGCCCTCTACCGCTCTGTCCGGCCCGCCGCACCCACCGCCGCCATCGCCCGCTGGACCTTTGACACCGACGCCCGCGACGAAGTCGGTTCTCTCCACGCCAGCATCCCCGCGAAAGCGCGCATCGGAGGCGGCGGTCTCCAACTCGGCGATGGCAAAGACAACGTCGTCACCGCCACACCCACCATCACGAAAGACATCCGCGAGAAAACCCTCGAAGCCTGGATCCGCTTCAAGAAGGCCCCCGAAAAGTCCGTCACCCTGTTCGAGATCCGCAACCAGAGCGGCTATCGCGGCGCCAGCCTCGACGGCAT
>JAEUQF010000490.1 GCA_016789745.1 Bryobacterales bacterium | reverse complement strand
ACCCGCAGATCGGGGAATCGACCTACCGCGTGGCCAACCTTCGCCGCGACGCTCCGGATCCGGCGCTGTTCAAAGTGCCGGCGGAGGTCAAGGTGACCGAAGGTCCTGGCCCGCTCGGCCCGGTGATGATGCGGAAGATGCGGGACGGCAAAGACGAATAGCTACTGCGACTTGCCGCGGGCGGTGACGCGATACACCGCCTCCACCTGTTGGCCGCGCACGGCGAAGATGCGGTCATAGAGGTTCACGGATGGGTCGCAGTGCGGAATGATGAACTGCAACCGGTCGCCTACGTGGACGGAGCGGCCGGTGGCGGAGGTGATGCGGCCGTGCTCGTCGCCGGCGAAGCCGTAGGCAAGGGAGTCGCCGTCGCGGTACTGGGGCAGATAGGGTTTATCGGTGGAAAAGGCCTTGAAACCGGCATCGACAACGGCCATGTCGGCTCTGGGCTTGCTGACGACAGTGGCAATGACGAACAGGGCGTTCTGGAAGTCGGTGTATTTCTCGCCGCTGGTCTGGCCGCCGATACGGTTGTAGTCGAGGTCCATGCAGATAAAACTGCCGGGCTGCATCTCGGTGATGCCGTCGATGTCGGTGTCGATGTTGTAGGTGCCGGTGGAACCGCCCGAAAGCCAGGGACAGGGAATGCCTTTGGCTTCCAGCATGCGGCGGGTCTCGGCGGCCGGGGTCATGGCGTCGAGCGACACCTGACGGCGTTGCTCCCAGCCGACGGTGTGGCTGGCATGTCCGGCGTAGGCCTGAAGACCGTGCAGGGTGAGATGGGGCAGCCGGCTGATGGTTTCGCCCAGGGCGACCGCGGGCGCCAGGCAGGCGATGCCGGTGCGATTGCCGACACACAGGTCGATGGCGACGTTGAGGTTGAGTTTGGCGGCGCCGGCGGCATCGTTCAGGTCCTGGGCGTTTTGCGGGTGGTCGACGCAGAAGATGGTCTCGGGCCGGCGCTGGGCGAGCGCGATGGCGCGCTCGATCTTGGGCTTGCCGATGACGGCGGTGGTGATGAGCAGGCCGGTGACGCCGGCATCGGCCAGCGCGATGCCTTCGCTGATTTTGGCCGCGCAGGCGCCCACCGCGCCGTGGGCGATGAGGTATTGGGCGATCTCGGCGGTTTTGTGGGTTTTGGCATGGGGCCGGATGGCCCGCCCCTTGGCGTGGACATACGCGATCATCTTGGCGACGTTGGCTTCGAAGGCGTCCAGGTCGAGGAGCAGGGCGGGGGTGTCAAGGTCGTCGATGCACAGCTTGCCCTTCACATCGCCGCCGGCGATCATGCGGTCGATTTCGGCTGCACTGCGGGTCATTGCAACATTGTAGTTGATAGGTAACGCAAGACCGCCGGGAGCCATCTACCAGCTTGGACGCGGTACATGGTGATCTTTGGGATTCTGCTTCTGCTGGCGGCTTACGGAATGGCGGCGCGGTTCGCCTTATGGCGGCACGACGCCCGTCCGCTATCGCAGAGTGAAGGGCGCTGGCAGACCGCCGCGCAACGGCTGGCGGCGCGGGTGGGCATCGCCGTTCCGCGTCTCTATGTGATTCCGGAGAGTGCGCCGAACGCGATGGTGGCGGTGGATGCCGCCGGGCCGGTGCTGGCGGTTACCGAAGGCCTGCTGCGCCATGGGAACGCCCATGAAGTCGAGGCCGTGCTCGCTCGCGGGCTCGAACGCGTGCGGCGCGAACCGGTCCGCCTCCGGGTGCAGAGCACGGCTGCTGTTTTCCGGGGCTTTCTGCGCAGTGTTGTGCAGTTTGCAAGCTGGGGGCTGGCGGGCCTTCCGCCGGAGACAGCGCCCTTGTTTGTGATGCCGCTGGCTGTTTAGCTTTCAGTCTTTTCGATGAATTTTTCCAGAACCATGGTGTAGATGGCCGGCTTGCCCTGGCGGTCGCTTTGGAAGTAGATGCGCTGGCTGGTAGGAGAGAAGATGGGGGCGACGGCAGCCGGATCGGAGTTCTTGTGCTCGCAGACGATGAGTTCGCGCTTCACGGTCCGGATCATGATGAGCACGTGAGGTTGGGCGACGCTACGGCTGGCGGCCACTAGCACGGAGCCATCGATGTTGGAGGCGAAGTTGCCGTAGGTGGTGGTGCGGGTGATGACGCGGTCCTGCATGGAGTCCGGGATGATCTCGTGCAGAAAGACGCCGTTGTCCTTTTCCTGGGTTTGCAGATAGAGGATGGTGCGGCCGTCGGGCGCCCAGATAGCGCTGCCCGGCGCGGCGGTGGCCTTGGCGATGCGCTTGTCGTTGGCGCCGTCGTAGTTGATCAGGTGGAGCACGTCGTCGCGGTGATAGAGGACGCTGGCGCGCTTGGGGCGCATGATGGGGTGGCGCAGCATGCCGTTATACTCCACCAGCGTGGTGGCGTTGCCTTTTGCTACGCCAATCAGCTGCAGGCGCGACTTCGCGGTGCCTTGTTTTTCGATGAGTGCGACGAAGATGCCGTCGGCCGATACCGAGAAGCCATCACCGAGTTCCCAATCCTCGGGGATCTTGTATAGCTCGCGTTCGCGCAGCGAGCCGATGGTCGAGATATAGACGCTGCGGCCGGCGACGAAGGCGAACGATTTGTCGTCCGGCATCAGGCTGAGTGTGGCGGGATGGAGTCCTTCCACTTGGGTGAGTTGCCGGATCTCGCCGCCCTTGAGTTCAAAGCGGTAGGCCTGGAGGCTGCCCTCGCGATCACAGGAGAACAGGAAGAAGAGACCCTTGCGGGCAATGGCGCGGGCGTAGGGAGCGGGCAGGTAGCTCGAATAGGCGGGATCAGTGAAGCGCTCGACGGGGAACTCGGTGGCCGGATCGGCGTAGCGGATGCCCTCCAGCGGATAGGTCTTGCCCTTTTCGAAGGCGAGTGTGGTGGGAAGCGGCACGGCAGCAGCCAGAAAACCGCGACGGGATAGCCTCCTCCGCTCCATGGTTTCAACATAACATGCGGGGGGTTAGGCGCCTTGTGTCTATCTCAGACGCGCTCGAGCTTGATAGGGTACGTCTCCCCGGAAGCGAACTGGGCGACGTAGATGGAGTCGTCGTCATCGACGATGAGATCGTGGGGATGCACGAAGATATCCTCGGTGTGCCGCATGGGTTGCAGCTTTCCATCGCTGCCGTACTCCGGGGCGGAGCCGGCGATGTTCGACAGCACGCGCAGATTCGCATCCAGCACGGAGACAAACCCGCGGCTGGCGCGGTCCTTCGGCCAATTGTCGGCCAGATGCGCGACGTAATAACGGCCCCTGTGCAGGCGGATCTGGCGCGGGTTGCCGCCCGGCAGTTCCACCTGCTGCAGCTTGTTGCCATCGGTGTCCAGGCGGAGCAGGTACTGCTGGTCGCTCATGGCGATTAGCAGTGTCGGGCGGCCGTTTTGCATGTCGAGCATGCCGCCGTGCGGGCCCCAGTGAACGATGCCGCCTTCTGCTCCGCCCAGCAGACGCTGCAACTTGCCGCGGGCATCGTAGTGCAGGATGTAGTCGCGCCCATAGCCATCGAGGACAAAGAAGCTGCCGTCGGGCTGGTGCAAGGTCCAGGAGGGGCGGTAGTCGGCCTCTTTGGGGTACTTCCCGCTGGCGGCGGGCCAGGCCCACTCGTCCAGCACCTGGCCATCGAGCGTTGTCTTCACCACCTTATGCAATTGCAGATCGGTGAGGAAAAGAACCTGGCGGCGTGCTTCGTTCACGATGGAGAGCCCGTGGGCGCCCGGGAAGGCCCTGCCCCACTTGGACACCAGCCGCCCGCGCTTGTCGTAAACGATCACATTGTTGGCCGTATGGTCCGTCAGC
>JAEUQF010000486.1 GCA_016789745.1 Bryobacterales bacterium | reverse complement strand
ACATCGATGCCCAGGCCGTGGACCGAGCCGTGCGTGTACCAGGTGCGGTATTGGTCGCCGGTCGTGTCGGTGATCAGGCCGAGGCGCAGCAGTCCCTGCTTGATCACTTCCACAGTCTTCTGGTGCAGATCCATCGGCGTCGCCCCGGGGCGGGCTACCTTCATGGCCTCCGTCTGCGCTTCCAGCACGATGTTGTAGATGTCTTTCTGGGCCGGGCTGAACTTGCCGTTCACGGGATAGGTCCGGGTGATGTCCACCGTGTAGTAAGCGACGCTGGCGGATGCGTCAACCAGCATCAGGTCGCCGGCATCCATACGGCGGTCGGCCTTAGCGTAGTGCAGGATGGTGGCGTTCGGGCCACTGCCGGTGATGGACGGATAGCCGGGCCCATCGGCGCCGCGGCGGCGGTACACCTCTTCGATCGCTGCTTTCACTTCATACTCGGCGGCGCCGGGCCGGGCCGCGCGCATGCCGGCGAGGTGGGCTTCCATTGACACGTCGGCGCTGCGCGTCAGGAGCTTGCGTTCGTAGGGCGACTTCACCTGGCGCAAGGCATGCACCAGCGGCGTCGCATTGCGCACCGCTAAGCCCGGGAATCGGTAGCGCATTTCATTGGCCCAGGACAACACCGGATTCAGCGGACCCTGGATGTTCAGCGGCTGATCCAACGCCACGGCGAGCCGCGCCGTGCCATCGCGGAGACTGCGCAGGAACGGATCGAAGTCGCGCGGCGGCACGGAGGTGTAGCGCTGGTCGCGGGGTTGCCAGGCCTGTCCGCTCAACAGCATTTCCAGGAAGTTGTCGAGGGCTTCATTGCTGTGCACATCCTCGATGCCGCTCTGTGCCTTGGCTTCGGCTACGGTGAGGCGGCGACCTTCGCGATGCTCACGTACGGGGTCCTTGGGAGCGATGAAGAGAAATGCCTGGCGGCCCTGGTTGCCGGGCATGAGGACGAGCGTGCCGTCGGGCTGGTCGATGCCGGTGAGGTAATAGAAGTTGCTGTCCTGGCGGTATTCGTAGTCGACGTCGAGCGAATAGACGCGGTGGGGGGCGCTCTTGACGACGAAGATGGTGTCGGGGCCGAGCCGGCGCATGAGGTTGGCGCGGCGGGCGGCGAGGTCGTCCTGCAGCTCGGCGGCGGAGAGGAGGGCGGTGAGGGATAGCAGGGCAGCGATTCGCAGAGGCATCTTGCCTAGTTTGGCAGTTTCGCGAGGGCTCTAGAGATAGGCGTGGGCACCGGCGAGTACAGCCTGTCCGAGCGCGATGCCGCCATCATTGGGCGGAACCCGCTGGTGAGTGAAGACGCGGTGACCGGCGGATTCCAACCGGGCGATGGCGGCGTTGGTGAGCCAGGCGTTCTGGAAGCAGCCTCCGCTCAGGACCACCCTCGGCACGGCTAGTTCGCGGGCGACGGCGGTGATCCAGGCGGCCAGCGTGAGGTGAAATCTGCGCGGGGCATCCTCGCGGGAAGCGAGGAGTTCCTCCAGCATGGGCGCCCAATCGAGCACCAGCGTGCCGCCGGTGTTCCGCAAAGGGTGCGGGTAGGCATCGGCGGTCTCGCTACCGAGGATGGCCGCCTCCAGATGCATGGGCGCCTGGCCTTCGAAGGCATTGGTCGTGGCGGCTCCGCTCAACGCGGCAACGGCGTCGAACAGCCGGCCGGCACTGGTGGTGATGGGGCTGTTCACTCCCTGTTGCAGCATCTGCCGCAACAGGCGGACCTGCGCGGGTTCCAGACCGGCGGCCTCGACGGGCAGGCCGGCTTCGTGCAGTAGGCTCAGCGCGGTGCGGCGGCAATCGCGGATGGCGCTTTCGCCTCCCGGCAGGCGGAAGGGGCGCAGGTGGGCGACACGGCGATAGTCGCCGTCGTCCACCAGGAAGAACTCGCTGCCCCAGATGGTGCCGTCGGTGCCGTAGCCGGTTCCGTCCCAGGCCACGCCCAGGTATGGTTCGTCGACATCGTTCTCGGCGGCGCAGGCGGCGACATGCGCCATGTGGTGCTGCAGGCGAACCACGGGCAGCCCGAGCGTCGGGGCGTGCTGGGTGGACAGATACCCCGGGTGCATATCGCAGGCCACGAGCTCCGGCTCGAACTCGTACAACCGGCAGAGATCGGCGATGGTGCGTTGGAAATGGTGGAAGGCTTCGGCGGTTTCCAGATCGCCGATGTGCTGGCTCAGATGCACCTGGCGCCCGAGCGCGATGGCAACCGTACTTTTCAGATGCGCCCCGAGCGCGAGCACACGGGGCAGGGGATCGCGCACCAGCACGGGGAGCGGCGCATAGCCTCGCGCGCGGCGGATCACGATTTCGCCCCGGTCGGAAACCCGCACCACCGAGTCATCGCAGGGGCGGGCGATCGGACGGTTGTGGGTAACGAAGACGTCGGCGATACCGGCCAGGCGCTCGTGCGCTTCGTCGTTGTCGATGGCGATGGGCTCATCGCTGCGATTGCCGCTGGTGGCCACCAAGGGAAACCCGCAGGCTTCGAGCAGAAGATGGTGGAGCGGGGAGTAGGGCAGCATGGCGCCGATATAGGGCGAGGCACCGCACACGTTCGGCGCCAGCAGGCCGTGCGCAGTGGTTCGCAGCAGCACGATGGGCGCCGCCGGCCCGCGCAGCAGCACCTCTTCCGCCGCACTCACCTCCGCGCCGGCACGCACCGCCCCTATCGAAGGGAACATCACCGCCAACGGCTTCTGCTCACGATGCTTGCGTTCCCGCAGCCGGGCCACGGCTTCGGCCGACCGCGCATCGCATAGCAGTTGGAATCCCCCGACCCCTTTTAGCGCGACGATGCGGCCTTCGCGTAGCGCCGCAGCTGCGTCCGCTACCGGAACGTCTAATCGCGGCCCGCAGATCGGACACGCCACCGGCTGCGCATGGAACCGCCGATCGCGCGGGTCGCGATATTCGGCCTCGCAGGCGCTACATAGCGGGAAGCCGGCCATCGTCGTTTGCGGACGGTCGTATGGAATTCCCGTCAGTATTGTGTACCGCGGCCCGCAGTTGGTGCAGTTGGTGAACGCATAGCCGTAGCGGCGCTCGCCGGGCCGCTGGATCTCCGCCAGGCACTCCGGGCACGTCGCCAGATCCGGCAACAGAAACGCCGACTTGCCGGCCGCCGCCTCGCTCTCTTCGATGTGAAACCCGGTCCAACCGCGCGGCTGCAGCACACTCCGTTCCTGGCCCGCGATCCAGCAGGCGCGTGGCTTTTCGGCGTGCAGTCTGCGGACGAACTCGGCCAGCACCGCCGCCTCGCCTTCGACTTCCACCACCGCACCCTGGGCCGAGTTCCGCACCCAGCCTGCCAATTCCAATTCGGTCGCCAATCGAAAGGCGAAGGGGCGGAAGCCCACGCCTTGTACGGTGCCGAAGAAAGAGAATCGCCAGCGCTCCACGGTGAAAACACTCGACAATAGCACTACTCCCACCCGCGCACGTGGGGCAGGTTGCGCATCCGGCCCATCCGAATGCCGCTTTTCTGCCGCGAATCCGCCATCTGCAAGTGGAAGCCCAATTGCATCCTGAATTAGCGCCGTCAGGAGTGTCTTCATGCATGAAGCCGGAATCGCCGCCGGCGTTTTGGAGTTGGCCGAACGCGTGGCCGCCGATCGGGGCCCGGGTATCTGTGTGCGCACGGTGCGCGTCCGCGTCGGGGAGTTCACGGGAGTGGCCGTAGAAGCCCTGGAGTTCGCCTTCGAATCGCTCCGCACGCACACACGTTGTGAAGACGCCGTGCTGGAGGTTGAACGCGTGCCGTTGTTGGGGCTCTGCCCGAACTGCGGTTGGACGGGCCCGCCGGCCGAGCCGTATTGCCTGATCTGCCCGCACTGCGGCCAGCCGGCGCAGATTCTGTCGGGGCGGGAACTGGAAGTGGACTACGTCGATATTGAGGGGAGCGAAGAGCATCATGGAGCGAGTGCCGGTTGAGACCCGGATTCTCAAGAGCAATGACGATTACGCGCAGGCCAACCGCCGCCTGTTCCGGCAGCGCGGTATCACGGCCATCAACTTCATGTCGGCGCCCGGGGCAGGGAAGACGTCAGTGCTGGAACAGACCCTGCGCCAATTGGATGGCGCGTTCCACCCCGCGGTGATCGAAGGCGACCTCTACACGACACTCGATGCCGATCGCATCCAGGCTATCGGCGTTCCTGCCTACCAGATCACCACCGGCACCTGTTGCCACCTGGACGCCCGGATGATCAGCCGCGCCATCTGCGAGTTCCCGCTGCACGGCATCGATACGCTCTGCATCGAAAACGTCGGCAACCTGGTGTGCCCGGCGGAGTTCGACCTGGGCGAGGATCTGCGCGTGATGGTCTATAGCGTGGTGGAAGGCGCCGAGAAGCCGCGTAAGTATCCGCTGATGTTTCACCAGTCGCACGCGGTGTTGCTGAACAAGGTGGACTTGGTCCCCTATGCCGGGGTCAGTATCCAGGAGCTGGAGGACAATGTGCTGGCGGTGAATCCGAACGCGGCCATCTTCCCGGTCTCCTGCCGCACGGGCCAGGGCTTGTCGAATTGGATCGACTGGCTCACGCGAAGCCTGGATCTGCTGCGGGCTCCCGCGGTGGCTAGCGGCTGCGTCTAGGTCAACGGGAATCGCGGTCGCTTCGGGGGAGAGGTTGGGGCTGGTTTATGGGCCTGTTCTCGGGAATGCTCAGGCCGCCCGCCAAGGCCTGAAGCTGCCTGACCATGTGGGTCTCCTCGGCGTGGGACCAGGCTGGACTCGAGCGCGCCAGGACGTGTTCGCCCTGCCTTCGCAGCAGCGCGATCCAGGCCACCAACAGGCAGCATCCCAGCACCAGCACCGCCATGCTGACGGAGCGACGCGGGTTGGTCCGCAGCAGCGCCATCCACAGAAACATTGCGCCCTTGCTGAAGAAATAGGCAGTGAACAGGGTGGTATGCAGGGCGACGTTGCGCGAGAGCGGCACGGTGTACCAGAGCAGGAAGGCCACCACCAGAAGCAGCGCCAGTCCCAGCCCAATTTGGACGATCGTACCGGCATAGAAGAACCCCGTCCGCGTCGCCTCCGGAACCAGCATGGCCAGGGACGCGGTGCTGCCCATAGACAGTAACACCAATGTCCAGACGGCACGCCGGCCCCAGGTGCGGATCCCCGGGAACTGGGCCAAGGCCAGTTCCCCGATCTCCAGCACAACCATTGCGGTCAGACACCACGCGATTACTTCCGTCCAAATCCAGAAGTGGAAATACTGGCGCGGGCTGAACTTGACGAACTCCACGATCAGGCTGCGCGTCACCGCGTAGCCCAGCCAGAGCGAGAAGAAGAGGTAGACCTTCGCCAGTCCGCTGATCACCAGCCGGGCCAGCAGCATCGCCGTGAGCAACGCTCCGGCCTGGTGCAGGTACTGTTCGATTGCTGGAAACAACTGCTTAACAGATAACTCATCGGCGCGGGAGTCCGCAAGCAGACGCTGATTTCCGCCCTACTGGCAGATGTCTCCCGGCATCTCGCAGTTCAACCGGTAACTGGGGTACGGTAGCTCGTTGCGCAACAGCTTCAGGTTCGACGCCTCTTCGACGCGCGGCTTCAGCTGCTTGTAGAGGTAGTTAGCCGTCATATACCCGCGCGTTTCGGTGTACTGCCGTTTGATAGCCCCGGTTTCACTGAGGATATACATCTTCACCAGTTGCTCGGTCTGCTCCCGCGTGAGGTCTGGCACCACCTTCCCGTTCGCCTTCGCTTTCAGTTCGGCGTTCAGCTTCACCTGGGCGTCGGTGATGATCTTTTCCAGGTTCTCGCGCATCTTCAGCGCGCCGGCCTCCCAGCCCTGCTTCAGTTCGTCGTAGCGCCACTGCTTGTCGGGCGGGATCTGGCCGTTGGTGCCATGCAGGAAGTTGGTGATCACCCAGCGGGACGGGAACTCCGGCGTGCGCACGGTACGGCCTGCGAAGGTCGCTTTCGGATTCACCACCCAATCGGCGTATTGGTAGCAGCCGGCGAAGGCCCCCAACGCGATCTGGTCTTCCTGGTTCAGCCGCTTCCACCAGAGGAAAAAGAGCGCCATGCCCAGCACGCCCTGGCCGAGCGTGAGCACCGCGCCAATGGCTTCACTGGCGGCGCCCATCAGGCCGAACTCCGCAATCATGCCGATGGTGTTCAACGCGCTGTCGCTGACCCAGCTGTATTGATTGAGGAAGCGATTGACCTCGCTCGGATCGATATCAAAAGCCTCCGCCAGTTGCTTCACCTGCTCTTCGGTCAGTCCGGGAGGCGGTACGGGCTCGCCCGGCTTCGGGGGAACCGGCACAGGTGTGGCCTTCGGCAGGAAGATCTTTTCGCCACCTTTGAACGCGCAGTTCATGCCGTCGGCGGCCGTGGGGCAATTGAAGAACTTGACCAGATACCAGTTCACTTCCTTTGGATTGCGGGTCTTGAAGTTGAACTCGATGATGCGCCAGGGGTCGGGTTCTCCGCTGGCTTTGCGGATACCCTTCCGCTCGGCGATCTGCGTGAAACTCTCGCCGTACTTGCCTTTGTTCAGCACCTCAACGGGCTCGCCACCCTGCGGCGGCCAGGTCACTTTCGAAGCGGGTTCTTGGGTCAGGGGCATGGTCGGGATCTCCTCTGACCCAAGCGTACGCGCTGCAATGCGTACGAACGTTGGCGCGTTGTAAAAGGATTGTGAACGGCGCTATTTCAGGTGTAACGGCTGCGTGAAGGCGCCATTGCCCGCCGAATCCCACGCCGCAAAGCGCACCCACTTCTTGCCTGCCGCCTCGAACGGGATACGAAAGCGATTGGTACCGAACGCGGCGAAGCTGGTGGCCGACACCACCTGGCGGTTCACGGTCTTGCCATCGCCCCAGACGAGTTCCACGAACTCCATGGGAAAGGTCCACTCCACCTCGGCGCTCATGACGCGGGCGGCGCCGGTGCCCTCCACACGAGCGTCCTTGATCAGCACCTCGCCGCTGGTGACGAAGAAGTCGCCGCGCCGCATGGCGTTCAACACCGGGGACCAGTCTTCGTCAAAGGCGGGCACGCGGTCCAGCTTCACGTAGTTCACGATGAGGTGGCTGAAGGTATCGTCTTCGGGCACCTTCTGGTAGGTGTCGCCCTCGGCGATCATGTACTTGGGCGAGCCCCAGTTATTCATGTCATCGAGCGTGCCGAAGCAGCGCACTTCGCAGAGGCGGCGTTGGCTTTGGTCGACGGGGAGCGATTGGAAGCTGCCGCCCAGGTAACGGTCGCTGCGGAAGTGCGCCGTGTCCTTGATCGCATCGGGAAAGCCGGTGGATCCTTTGGTGCGCGGGTGTGCCTGCCACGCAAGCCCGCCGGCTTCGGTCAGCATACGCAGTTCCTCCTCGGCATTCCCCACGTGATACACCTGGCCGTATTCCGGGTGCTGCTCCACGAAGGGCGTCTGGCCCTTCCGTACGTGCGTCCAGTAGACCGGCTTGGGGAAGACCATGGTGTAGTGGCCGCGGAAGTAGGCGTCGGGCTCCTCGCCGGGCATGATCAGGAAGTCCTTGTCGGAATGACGGCGGCAGCCGTCGAAGTACACCTTCTGTTCTTTCAGGCGCAGCGGCCCTTCGTCCTTCGGATGCCCGTCGGAGTGGAAGTCGGACATCATGGCGATGTTCACACCGAGGGCGCGGAAGGTCGGCAGCCAGGTGGGCTGCATGTCGATGGTGCCGGCATCCGCCAGCAGTTCGTTGAAGTGCGTGTGGAAATGGCTGATGGCCACCTTGTAGCCGGGTAGTGGTTTGAAGGTATCGTCATGGGTGAAGGCCATCACGGCTTTCTGCGTCGCCTCTGCGCCGCCCGCGCCCAGGTAGTAGTAGACCGCCATGCGCTGCCAGGTGCCTGGAGGCGCGTTGTAGAGCGCGAAGTTGCCGGTGCCGAAGCTGCGCGCCTGATTCACGCGGCGCGTCCAGACGTCATCGGAGACGCCATAGGGACGGAACATCTCTTCGCGGTCGCCATGGCGGACCCCGAAGGCGAAGCGGTTGTCCTGATCCTTGCGGTACCAGACATAGCCGAGGTTCAGCTCAATTTCGCGGGCGAAGAAGAACTTGTGCGGGGGAGGGAAGACGGCGATGGTACCGCTGCCGGTCTCCACCATGGCCAGGCGGTTCCGGGCCCGCAGCGCGACGGCATCGTCGTTGGGCGCGCCGCCGAACTCGTACTTCTGCCAGGCGCGCGCCACATCGCGCCACACCACCCGGCTGGTGTCGGTGACCGGCATGCCCGCCAGCCCCGCGGCGTACTTGTAGGCCACCGACGGTTCTTCGGTCTTGGCGATGGCCTCCTGCCGCAGCAGGTTGGACCCGCGGTACACCGTGAACTGCAGGCGTCCGCTGAAGATGCCCAACTGCAGCCCGTCGAAGGAGATCTCTAGCCGCACCCCGTCGGTTTTCACGGCGCAGCCCTTGCTGTTGAACTTTGCCTTGGCCACCCGCACCTCGCCGGCGTTGCGCGGCAAGCCCGGATTCGTGCGCAGCGATCCGGGCACCTGCAGGGGCGCGTCCCAGAACACGTTCCACTTCTCGCGCTCCAACGCCGCGGCATCCTGGTCGATGCCGAGTTCCTTCATTGGCGCCAGTTGCTGGTTGGAGATGCGGCGCACGCCGGCTTTTACTTCGAACTCCGGCCGCAACCCCGCCGCCAGCCGCTTGCCGCCCACGGCCAGTTCCCTTACCACCGGCGTGCCGTTCTCAATGCCGAACACGGCACGCAATGGTGCCTGGTTGCCCGTCCAGGTCACTTCGAGGTTATCTCCGGTCACCCGCGCCTGCAGGCCGGGCTGGGCTTTATACCCGCTCAGGTCGCAGGACAGGGCGCCGTGTAGAAGGATAGGAGCACACAACAGGAGGAGAATCCGCATGGCAGCCATGCATTCTATCGCTCCAGAGGGCTGACGCGTGCATCTTACAATAGGAATAAAGGTCATTTTGTCCCGCCTGTAATGATTGAACTCCACGACGTTTCGAAAACGTTCGAAGGCAAGCGCCAAGTGCTTGCTCTCGATCATGTGAGCCTGCAGATCGCCAAGGGCGAGATGGTATCGCTGGTGGGGCCGTCGGGCTCCGGCAAGTCCACGCTGCTTAACCTGATTGGCGGGCTGGACCATCCCAGTTCCGGCGAGATCGTGATCGATGGCGAGCGCCTATCCGCCGTTTCTGACGATGAACTTACCCGCGTCCGGCGCGACAAGATCGGCTTCATCTTCCAGTTTTTCAACCTGCTGCCGACGCTGAGCTGTCTGGAGAACGTCAGCCTGCCCCTGCATCTACGCGGCTGGAAGAAGCAGAAGGCACATGAGCGCGCCCGCGAGTTGCTGGATCTGGTGAAGCTGGGCAAGCGTGTGGAGCATCTGCCGGAGGAGCTTTCCGGCGGCGAGCGGCAACGGGTGGCGATCGCCCGGGCGCTCTCCATCTACCCGCCGATACTGCTGGCGGATGAGCCCACGGGAAACCTGGATTCGCACACGGGCGAGGACATCCTAAAGCTGATTCGCGACCTGCACGAGCGGCTGAACGCCACCATCCTGATGGTGACCCATGACAACGGCGTGGCCGAAAGCTGCCAGCGCACCATTCGCCTGCGCGACGGCGTGATTGTCGAGGACATCCGCCGATGATGCTGCTGCGGCTGTTGACGCTGCCTTACGTCCGCAAGCATCTGCTGCGCACGGGCCTGACCATTGCCGGTGTGGCGCTGGGGGTGCTGGTGTTCGTGGGCATGCGCACCGCCAACGATTCGGTTCTCTATGGCTTCCAGCAGACCGTCGACCGCATTGCCGGCAAAGCGCAACTGCAGATCACCTCAGGGGAAGGCGGTTTTCCCGAAGAGGTGCTGGAACGCGTGCAGGCGATGGAAGAAATCAACATCGCGGTTCCGGTGATTGAGGCCCAGGTGAAGACAGGGCTGCAGGGGCAAGGCAATATCCTGATCCTGGCCGTCGACATGACCGGCGACCGCAGCCTGCGCAGTTACGACATCGAAGAGGGCGAGGATGCGGTGGTGGATGATCCGCTGGTCTTCCTGGCGCAGCCGGACTCCATCATTCTGACGCGCGAGTTCGCCCAACAGAACAACCTGTCGGTGGGCAGCAAAGTCAGCTTCGACACCATGGTAGGCCCGAAGAGCTTCACCGTCCGCGGCATCATGAAGCCCGGCGGGCTGGCCAGCGCCTTTGGCGGCAACCTGGCCGTGATGGACATCTACGCGGCGCAGCATGTGTTTGGGCGGGGGAGGTCGTTTGACCGTATCGACCTTACGCTGAAGGAAGGTATCGCGCTCGACCAGGGCCGCCAGGCGATCGAGAAGCTGCTGGGGGCCGGGTACCAGGTGGAGGCCCCGTCGCAGCGGGGCAAGCAGTTCGAGACCATCTCCAAGTTATTCGCGGTGGCGGCATCGCTCAACAGCCTGTTCGCGCTGCTGATCGGCCTGTTTATCATCTACAACACGTTCTCGATCGCGGTGGCGCAGCGGCGGTCGGAGATCGGCATCGCGCGGGCATTAGGCGCCACGCGCGCGCAGATCCGCAATCTCTTCCTGCTGGAGAGCGCGCTGCTGGGCCTGACCGGCAGCCTGACGGGCATTGCCGGCGGCCTGATCATGGCGAAGGGCATGGCCAGCTATATCGGCCAGTTTCTGGGCGATCTCTATGGCGTCGCACAGCACACCGAAGGGCTGGCGCTGAATCCGCAGACGCTGCTGCTGGCGGTCGGCGTGGGCGTGCTCACAAGCATGGTGGCGGCCTGGATTCCGGCGCGCGACGCGGCTCGCATTGACCCCGTAAAGGCGCTGCATAAGGGTTCCTATGAAAGCATCACCGCATCGGAGAACCGTTGGCGTCTGGTGACCGCGACGGCGTTCGTTGGCATCGCCGCATTCTGCCTGGTGACGGGTGGCACCTCCGGCCCGAAGCTTTACGTTGGCTACTTCTCGGTGGTGGCGGCCTCGGTGTTGGCCACGCCGATCCTGGTTCGCGCACTGATACTGGGCTTGCGGCCCCTGCTGCGGCTGGTGCTACCGGTGGAAGGAGCGCTGGCGGCCGACAGCCTGATGCAGTCGCCGCGCCGCACGTCGGCGACCGTGGCCGCCGTGATGCTGTCGTTATCGCTGGTGGTTGGCCTGGGCGGCATTGCCGACGCCAGTTACGCCTCTATTCTGGACTGGGTGGAGTCGGTGGTGAACCCCGACCTGTTCGTCGGCACCAATGAGCAGATCAGCGAGCGCAGCTTCCGTTTTCCCGCCTCGCTGGGCGATGAGATCCGCAAGCTGGACCTTGTCGACGAAGTGCAAACGGTGCGCTCCACCCGCGTGAACTATCGCGGCACGCCGGTGATGCTGGTTGCGATTCCCATGCTCCAGGTGCAGGGCCGCATCAAGCCGAAGGTGGTGGCTGGGCCCGCCAATGTCTTCGAAGCCGCGGCCAAGGAAGGCGGCGTCGTGTTGGGCGACAACCTTGCGCTGCTGCAGAACCTGAATGTCGGCGACATGATGGAGATCTCGTCACCCAGCGGCGTGCTGCGGCTGCCGATCACCGGCATCGCCATCGACTATACCGATCAGCTTGGCGCCATCCTCATCGACCGCTCGCTCTATCTCAAACACTGGAAGGACGAGACCGCCAATCTCTTCCGCGTCTACCTGAAGAAAGGCGTTACGCCCGAGGCGGGCAAGCAACAGATCCTGATGCGTTTCGGCAGCCAGAACCGCCTGTTCGTGATGACCAACCGGCAACTGCGCGACTATATCGTCAAAGTCACCGACCAGTGGTTCGGCCTGACATACATGCAGATTTTCGTGGCGGTGCTGGTGGCCACGCTGGGCATCGTCAACAGCCTGACGGTGTCCATTACGGATCGCCGCCGCGAGTTGGGCGTGCTGCAAGCGGTGGGTGGATTGCGCAGGCAGGTGCGCCAGGCCATCTGGATGGAGGCTGCCGGCATTGGCCTGGTCAGCGTCATTCTCGGGCTCGCGCTGGGTGGTCTCATTTTGTACTACTACCTGGGCATTATTCGCGAAGACATGGCTGGCATCCGCCTGGAATACGTCTATCCCGTGAAGATTGCGTTGTTGCTGGCGCCCACCATGCTGGCCGTATCGTGGCTCAGCGCGTTGGGGCCGGGGGAATCGGCGGTACGTGCATCGCTGGTGGAGGCTTTGGAATATGAGTAAGCTTGCGTTGTTACTAGCAACGGCCGCCGTGGCGGCCGCGCAGGACGCGCGCCAGATCATGCAGGATATGCAGAACCGGCAGAAGTCGGATTCACAACGGTACCAGGGCTGGCTGCGCGTTGCGGACGCGAAGAACAAGATCACCGAGAAGCGCTGGACGTATGACAGGATCGGCACCGCCGGCCAGAGCAAGGTGGTCATCCGTTTCACCGAGCCCGCCGAAGTGAAGGGCGTGGCGCTGCGGGTGGTGAATCATCCCGACCGCGCCTCGGACCAGTGGATGTGGACCCCGTCGCTGCAGCGCGACCGGCGCATCGCCTTCCAGGACCGCTCGACGCGCTTCTTCGGCACGGACTTCAGCTTTGAAGATCTGGAGGAGCGCGACGTCGACCAGTATGACTACAAGTTGTTGGGGAGCGAAAGGGTTGCCGGCAAGGAGTGTTGGAAGGTGGAGTCCCGGCCGAAGAAGACCAAGCCTTCCCAATATACCCATGGGCACATCTGGGTGGAGAAGGACCGCCTCGTTATCCTGCAGATTGAGAGTTTCAAAGGCGACAACCTGATCCGCCGCATCAAATACACCGACTACCAGAATGTTCAGAAGATCTGGACGCCGTTCCAGATTGAAGTGGAGGACATCGGCCGCAAGAGCCGCACCACGTTGCGCACCGAAAAGCTGGAGTACAACGTGCCGATGAAGGACGATCGGTTCACCTTGCAGGCCTTGCGTCGCGAATCATGAAGTGGCTGTTGTTTTGGCTGGCAGTATCGGCGTGTGCGCAGGACTTCACGCACCGCGGCTATATCGAATTCCGTGGTCTGGGCTTTCCCGCCACGGTCCCGGGAGATAGTAGCCACGCCATTGGCGAAGCCATCCTGCGCTGGGATGCGAGCTATAAGGTCAATGATGTCTTTCGGCTGAACGGCGCGATTGACACGCGCACCGATACGCACCGCCAGGTGGAGCGCGACCTGCGGATCGACTGGCAGGATCGCAGCCTACAGCGTCCGGCGCTGTCTCTTCGCCGCTTCAGCGCCCAATATTCGAAGTCGGGCCTGACGGTGGAGTTAGGCAAGCAGTTCATCCGCTGGGGCAAGGCCGACATTCTCAACCCGACGGATCGCTTCGCCCCAAAGGATTTTCTGGAAGTCATCAACTATGACTTCCTGGGTGTACTGGCGGCGCGCGCCACCTACGAACGCGGCGCCCATACCTTCGACCTGGTCTACACGCCGCGCATGACGCCCAGCCGTAGCCCGCTGGCCAATCAGCGGTGGGTGGTGCCGCCAATCGACGCCACCGGCTATGATGTGCGGGACCGTGGGCCCTACTATCCCGGGGGCGGCCAAGTGGGCCTGCGTTGGAACTACCTGGGGCGGGGCTTCGAGTTCTCCACCAGTTTCTTCGAAGGCTATAACCACCTGCCGAACATCGACCTGCGCTTCGGCCGCGGCATTCCGATTCCGGTGGACGTGCGCCGCGTCTTCCCGCGCCTGCGGCTATACGGTGCCGACGTGGCCGTGCCGCTTCGCTGGTTCACGGTGAAGAGCGAGGCGGCGATGTTCACTTCTTCCGACAGCAACACCGACGAGTTCCTGCTGTACGTGCTGCAGTTGGAACGGCAACAGGGCGAGTGGAGTTTCGTGGGCGGGTATGCCGGGGAATGGGTCACCAACAGCCGCAATCCGTTCTTCTTCTCGCCGGATCGCGGGATTGCGAAGACGTTTCTCGGGCGCGCCGGATATACGATCGACGTACGGCGGTCGGTGGCGCTCGAAACCGCGATTCGCCAAAACGGGAACGGCGCCTATGTCAAAGGGGAGTATTCGCAGACCTTCGGCCAGCACTGGCGGGCGACGGCGGGGTTTGTAGCGCTGGCAGGAGACGAGCAGGACTTCCTCGGGCAATACCAGCGCAACAGCCATGTGCTGCTGACCGTGCGCTACAGCTTCTAAAAACACGAAAGGCTCATCACGCCGCGGGACGTGATGAGCCTCGGTTCCAAACTTAGGCCTTTACGGGGCGGTCCGACACCTTCCACTTTGATTCGTCGAAGTAGAGGACGCGGCCCTGACGGTAGCTCTGCACCGCCATCGAAATAAGCACCTGGGCGCGGGCGGCCGTCTCAACATCGAGCGTCGGCTTGTTGCGCGTGCGGATGCAATCGAGGAAGTTGCCCACGTGCGTGCGCATCGTGTCGGTATCTTCCACCGGGATCTTGATGTCTTCCTTGCCGAACTTGGCCAAGTACTCGGGGCTGCCGCCGCGCGTTTCCGGGCGCACGGTGATGTAAGGGGCGCGGCCTTCGAAGCGGCCATGCTCCACCATGATCAGCGAAGCATCCTTGCCGCGGATGAGGCCCGGGATGTGCTGCGAGTTCGCCATCGACGAGCTCAGCACAACGGAGTAGCCCTTGCCGTATTCCGCGATGAGGTGGAAGGTGTCGGGCACTTCGCGGTCATGGAAGGCATAGATTCCGCCGCTGGCCATCACCTTGGCCGGAAACTGCGGTTCGCCCCAGCAGATGTTCATCGGCGCGGCAACGTGGAAGAACAGGTCAGTGGCGACGCCGCCCGAATAATCCCAATACTTGCGGAAGCGGAAGAAACGGTCGGCATCGTAGGCGCGCTTCTGGGCGGGCCCCAGCCACATCTTCCAATCAATGTAGTTCTCGCCCTTACCATCCGGACCGGCTTCCTTGTCGATGGGCCAGTTCCATTCGCCTTCCACCGAATTGCGGTGGTAGCTGCCCTGGCTCATGATGTGCTTGCCGATCATGCCGTCGGCGATGGCTTTCTTCGCCTTGTGCCACTGGTCACCGGAGGTGGTTTGCGAACCTACCTGGAGGACGCGCTTGGTCTCCTTCACCGTGTCGGCCAACTGCTTGGCCTCGTCGATGGTATGACACATCGGCTTTTCAAGGTAGACATCCTTGCCGGCATCCATGGCTTCGAGCGCGATTTTGGCGTGCCAGTGATCGGGCGTGGCCACAATCACGGCATCCACGTCCTTGCGAGCGATGATTTCGCGGTAGTCGAGCGTGCCCTCGCACTTGTAGGCTTCTTTCGCCTTAGTGACACGCTTCTGGTAAACGTCGCAGGCCGCAACCACGACGGACTTGTTGTCCTCCTGGCCGAGCTTGTAGAACACGTTGGTGACGTAAAAGCCGCGACCGCCGGAGCCGATGCAGGCCACCTGGATACGATCGTTAGCGCCGATCACGCGACCGGACATTTTCGCTGCCGGGCGTGCCGCGAAGGCCGGAGCGGCGGCGCTCAGTGCGGTGCCGGCGGCGCTGGCCTTCTTGAGGAAATCACGGCGATTGAAGTCGCTGCTGGACATGGAGAAACCTCGTCTGGGATTCAGAACCTCTCTCAGTGTACTCCCGGGTAGGAGTTTTCGCCAGTAACAAGCGGAACATCCCGTACCCCGCAAAAGCAAAACAGGCTCACACCGCGTGGTATGAGCCTGTCAGAAAGAAGTGCAAGAAACTGCAATCCGTCGCCGTGCGGTTAGGCCGGCGGCAGGTCCTCCCACGGGTCGGGTGGGAAGAAGGGATTCGGCAGTTCCTCTTCGCCGCTCATCATCATGGCAGCAGGAGGAAGGTCTTCCCACGGATCCGGGGGGAAAAAGGGGTTCGGGAGTTCCTCAGCGAAAGCGACGCTGAGGCTAAGGATAGAAGAGAAGAGAACGACGCGAGCGAACAACCGCATAGAGCACCACCAGAAATAGCAATCTGGAATCCCTTAGGCTCTGGTACCCTGACCGCACACGAGCTAAGATCTTCAATGTAATCATAAGAGAACTTCTGTACCATCGCAAGCGAAAAGATAGAACTTGCCTGCAAGTAGTTCTAAAGAAATCTACTTATTTGTTCCTGGAAATGTTGCGATTGTTGGCGCTTTGTCTGACACAATGCCGGTCGTGCCAGCACGCGTCTGACGCCGGCGGCACGGCACAGCTCTCCCGTCGGGTCGGGTGGGTGGTCGGGATGTAGGTTAGTACGGAGCGGCGGTTAGTCGCCGCGGGTGTAGAGCGAGGGCGGCGTATCGAAGGATTCCGGAGAATAGCGGCCACGCTCGCCGCGGGTGCGGCGGCCCGGCCATTCCAACCGCATGTCGCGGCAGACTTCGTCGAGCATCTCCAGCGTGGCGGCGCGCTGTTCGGTGGCGAACACGGTGAGCAGCAGGTTGTCGCCAATGGCGTTGATGACGCGGGGGATCCCCTGCGAGCGCAGGTGGACTTCCGACATGATCTCCAGCGGGAACACGGTCTGATCCTTCATGCCGGCGCGTTCCAGGCGATAGTTGATGTAGGCGATGGTCTCGTCTTCGCGGAACGGCTGGAGACCGCAGCGCAGCACGATGCGCTGCTTCAATTGGCGGAGGTTCGGCGCTTCCAGTTTGCGATCCAGTTCGGGCTGGCCGGAGAGGATGATCTGCAGCAGCTTGCCACGGCGATTTTCCAGGTTGCCGAGCAGACGTATCTCTTCCAGCACTTCCCATTCCAGGTTGTGGGCTTCGTCGACAATCAGCACGGAGGTGCGATTTTCGTTGGCCTGTTGGATGAGCAGGTGGTTGAGGGCGAACAGAACCTCGGTCTTCGAGTTGCGGTTGCAGCGCAGATCCAGGTCATACGCGATCATCTCGAAGAACTGGTCGGCGGTGATGCGGCTATTGAAAATAAAGGCGAACTCGATGAACTGGGATTCCAGGAAGTCCCGCAGGCACTCGAGCAGGGTAGTCTTACCCGTGCCGACTTCGCCCGTCAGGACGATGAATCCCTTGCGGCTTTGGACGCCGTAGATCAGGTTGGCCAGCGCTTCTTCGTGGACCTGGCTCCGATAGAGAAAGGTCGGGTCTGGACTAAGGTTAAACGGGCTTTCTTTGAATCCGAAGAAGGCGTTGTACATAAGGCGAGCTTTCGAAGCGAGGACCTGGACAGCCCCGCCGCAACCTCCGATAAGAACTGTCACGTGGCCGGCAAGAGTCCCTGTCCCCTTGCTCTAACCAACGCGCATGAGCCTCCCGCCGGGCGAGAAGCCTGTTTCAAATGCTAGCATGTTCCGGTTCGCACGCCAACCGGAACCCAACCACCCGTCGGTGTGACCGGGCCTATTACTTTAGTTCGGCAGAAGGCGCGGAAACGTTAGATAGTGGCTAGTCTTCGCCCGGAAGCAGCCGTAGCTCCACCCAACCCGGCAGACTTGCAGGCTCGCCGCCCTGGAAGACCACTCGCCGCGTCTTCGGAAACGGCAGCCCGGATTGAATCGCCCGCGCATAGTAAGGTAGCTGTCGCAGCAGGCGCCGGAAGCCCTCCTGCGAAGGATCGGGATGGCCCGTCTTCGACAGAAAACCGCCGCCCCAGCCGAGCGGCAACAGGCAGGCATTGCCTTCCCCTCCGATTTCGGCCAGACGCTGCGCCAACTTCGTAACCGACTCGCCCACGCGCCGCAGCCCGGAGGTCTCGGCATACTGCCGGTGCATTTCCAGGATCCGTTTGGCCGACTCGTTGGCCGCCCCCAGCAACTTGGCCGCAGGCAGTGCTTCTTTCCAGCGCAGCGCGCGCAGCACTTCCGGCTGGTTCAGATAGGCGCGTTCGGTCCACTTGCCGCGGAAGGTAGTACCCTCCGGGGCCATCTCACAGAAAACAGGGGTGCTTTCGTCAGCCCGGCGGCCGTCGACGGTGCCCCGTCCGGCCTGCTTCCAGCCCAACTCCAGCTTGCCGCCTCCGCGCGCCACCAGGGTGGACGTGCGTACCAGGTACACCTTCATCGCCGCAGCCGGCACTACGGCCGAATCGGCCAGCGACAACGGACGCATCCGGCTGTAGCCTTCGCCACCCACCGCCGCATCCTCGGCGAGTTCCGCCGGACGCCGCGGTTGCCGCTCGCCGGACAGCTTTTCTTCTAATTGCTTGACCAGATGGTCCGACCAGCGCGAGGTCATCAACGCCGTGTGCAAGGCGCCACGCAGCGCCGATGCCGGCAGGTACGGCCCGCCCGGCCCGGAAGCAAACGTAGGAATAAACAGCACATCGGCGCGCTGCTTCTCCCAAATCCCAGTCAGCGAGGGGTGCTCAAAGGGAATGCGGCGCCCGGCGAAGTTCTGGGCAAAGCCGCCCCAACTGGCGAAATCGAGCTTTTCGGCCTTGCGCACCTGGGCGAGGTAGCCTTCCAGGCGCGGGCCTTTGGCCAGCAACTTGATGATCCGCCGCTGGTCGAGCACATTCACATGATCCTTCCAGACCATGTAATCGATTGGCGATAGCTTCTGGCCGTCCCCCACCAGTGTCGGCGTCAGCACCTTCAGTTCATACATCATGCGGCACCTCGCCAGACGATAGGAATCGCCAGCGCAAAGCCGGAGCGGTAGACCGGGTGCGGGTGGCCATCGGGCGCCACGTCGGGGGCAGCTCCCCGCAGCGGGCCTTGAGATACCAGTACGGACCCCTCGGCAATCATGCGAACGCTCCGCTTCAACGCCCCGGCACCGTGGACGCCGCCGGTACGTCCGGCGCGCTCCAAAACCGCATACGCGCCGCGGCTCCAATCCACCGCATCGCGCTCGGCCGGGCTGAATAACGAGAGCAGCCAATACGCCTGTACCGAGACAGGAGCGGGAGGTTCCGGCTCGGCCACCGGCGCGGCGGGAACAAGTTCCGGTTCTGGCTCGGGCGGCGCGGCTTCCACCACCGGCTCCGCGGCGGCCTCCGCTTCCGGCGCCGGCTCGCCTTCGCCTTCCACGGGCGCGGCGGCTTCTACCGACTCCTCGGTGGGAACGGACTCGGCGGCCACCTCAGTCACCGGCTCCTCGACCACGGGCGCAACCGCAGCTTCCACAACGGGGGCCGCCGGCGCCACGACTGCGGCCGCAGGCAACGGCAGCGGTGTCTTCAAGAGCATCTGCGGGAAGTTGCCTTCCGTAATGACCGGAGCGGCAGACCGCCCCCATCCCAAAGACCGCTCCCCGCCAAATCCCGAATCGGCCAACAAGCGTATGGCCGCCTTCAGCGGACCGGCCCACTTGGCATGCGCCTCTTCCGAGGAAAACACGGCGGTAAACCACAATCCGGCGTCTGGGGCGAACTCCAAACACGCCGTCGCCACCGATTGATCGGCGACGCCCGTCAGCCGGTCCACCGCCGTCGTATGCCGCATGGACACCCGGAAGGGTCCGTACTGCTTGCCCGACGGACTGGCCGGCAACAGGCATTCGCTATCGGCGTCCACCTTCCAGCCTTCGTCTTCGCGCAGCTTCGCATCCGGATCATTGAGCAGCATCTCCACCACGTGCAGCGGCACGTAGCGAGCAGCTTTCCAGCGGACGCGCGGCGATGGGGGCAATGGCCACAGATTCCGGGGTGGCACCACCATCAGGGTGGAGTGAAAGTAAGGGTAGGCGCAGCTGAAGCGGACAGCCGGTTCGGGCGCGGTCGCCGTCGCCGCCAGCCACTCTTCCAGATGCCCCAACTCCTGCATTGCCAGCGTCACCGCCGAATACAGGCTGTCGCTGCGATAGAGCGAGTCCACGCGCTCCCGCCCCGGCGTGTCCGCGGCGATGCGCCATGGCGTGGTGGGGCGTAGCTTTACCAGCAGGCCAGGGAACATGAATGCCCTTCTTAGGAAAGTTCCGCCGCGATGCCGTTCTTGGCCAGCTTCAGGAATGCCGCCAGATCGGCGTCGGCCAGCA
>JAEUQF010000481.1 GCA_016789745.1 Bryobacterales bacterium | reverse complement strand
ACGACTTCGGGGTCAGCGGCGGCGGCTTCGGGCTCGGAGGCGGCGGTGGCTTCGGGCTCGGCGGCGGCGGTGGCTTCGGGCTCGGAGTCGGCGGCGGCTTCGGGGTCAGCGGCGGCGGCTTCGGGGTCAGCGGCGGCGACGACTTTGGGGTCAGCGGCGGCGACGACTTTGGGGTCAGCGGCGGCGACGACTTCGGGGTCAGCGGCGGCGACCTCCATGGGACCGGGGCCGCCGGGCGGTTCTTCGATGGGGGTATCCTGCTCGTGGCGGTCGGGTGGTTCTTCGACCGGGACGTCCTCTTCGCCGGGGTCCTCGGGCGGGTCCTCGACCGGTGCTTCGGGCCGTTCGTTGGGCCCTGGCGGTTCTTCGGCGGGAACGGTGGGGTCGGGTTCGATGACCGGCGGCTGCGACGGTTCGGGCTCGCCGTCCGGCTGCTGAACGGTGCCAGCCATCTTTTGCTCGTCGTTTACTTCCATGGGATTCCGCTCTTAGGTGTAGTCCTGCTCGAGTTGTTCCAGGGACTGGCCGCTCTGGAAGACATCTTCCACGGTACGTTCCTTGGCGATGTCGATGTCGCCGAACAACTCGCTTTGTTGCAGGCTGATGGCCTGATACTTGACCAATTCCAGCAGGGCGAGGAACAGGCAGATCATGGCTCGCCGGCTGCGCTGGCTTTCAAATAATTGCCGCGCCGACACGCGGTGGCCCTTAGGCTTTTCGGCCAGCATCACTTTCATGAACTGGATCATGTCGGGGACGGTGACTTCTTCCTTCTCAATCTGGTAGATGGGGCGATTCTTGACGCGTTCGAGGACGTCCTTGAAGACCTTGACGAGGTCGAAAAGGGAGACGGCAAGGCCGGGGTCGTCGTCCTCGTTCTGGAACTGGGCGATCTGCGGGTTGGACCAGACGGCCTCTTCCAGCATGCGTTTCTGCTGAAGCATCTCGGCGGCGTTCTTGAAGCGCTCGTGTTCGAGGAGTTTCTGGACGAGGTCGGTGCGGGGGTCCTCTTCCGGGGCGATCTTTTCGAGTTCGGGATCGCGGGGGAGCAGGAGCTTGCTCTTGATGTGGATTAGGGTGGCCGCCATGAAGACGAATTCGGCGCCTACCTCGATGTCGAGGGCCGTGGCTTCATTGAGATAGCTGAGGTACTGGTTGGTGATTTGGGCGATGGGGATGTCGTAAATGTTGATCTGCTGCTTCCGGATAAGGTCCAGCAGCAGGTCGAGCGGCCCCTCATATTGCTGGAGCCGGACATTTAGATGGGATGACGACACTTCTGACTAATTTACCATGGGGTAAAAACGATGACCCGACGTCAATGGCTGCTATCAACCGCCGGCTGTGCCGGATTGGCAGGGGGCTACTCAACGGTGGTGGAGCCGCGATGGCTGGAGGTGGTTCGGACGGGGGTGCGGGTTGAGGGCGGGCAGCGGGGAACTGTCCGGCTGCTGCAACTGACGGACTTGCATGCGTCGTGGGCCGTGCCGTGGTCGCTGATCGATAATGCGGTGACGCTGGGACTGGCGGCGCGGCCGGATATTATCTGCCTGACTGGGGATTTCGTGACGCACCGCGGGGATTTGGATGGCGGGCGGTATGCGGGGATCCTGCGGCGTCTTTCGGCGGCGGCACCGGCGTTCGCGGTGTTGGGGAATCATGATGGGGGCTCGTGGGCGGCGGCGCGGCGTGGGTACGCCGATCACCGGGTGGTGGAACGGATTCTGGAGGATGGCGGGATTGCGCTGCTGCACAACCGGTGGGTGGAGGTGCCAGTGCGCGATTCGGCGGTGACGCTGGTTGGGGTTGGGGATTTATGGTCGGAGGAGTTGGAGGCTGATCGGGCGTTTCGTGGAGTGTCGGGAGCAGGGCCGCGAGTGTTGCTGTCGCACAATCCGGACAGCAAGACGGCACTGGAGGGCTTTGCCTGGGACCTGATGTTGTGCGGGCATACGCATGGAGGGCAGGTGATGATTCCGTTTCAGGGGGCGCGCTATGCGCCGGTGGAGGACCGGCGGTATGTGTCGGGGTTGAACGCGTTTGATGGGCGGTGGATCTACACGTCGCGGGGGGTGGGGAACCTGGGGAGTGTGCGGTTCCGGTGCCGGCCGGAGGTGACGGTGATTGAGTTGTCTTGAGGGTTTGGGGGCTCGCGGGGGAAAACGGCGTAACCGGCGACGATGTGCTTGGCAACCCTGTTTGTCTGTAAGCTGTGTAGAAATGCCCATGAGAGCACAACGGCTGGCGAATCTGGAGGTGCTGTCCCGCCAATTAGCCGAATACGTGACGGTCAGCACGCCAATTTCGGCAGGGGCGGCCGCTGACGCGAGCGGCTTCTGTGACGCGCTGTTTCTGTCGCACTCGTCGTCGACTGCGAATTTCGTGAAGATCTCGAGTTCGGGCTTTCTTCGCACGGCGAAGTGGCTGGATGAGCAAGGCATCGGCAACTGCGGGCGGAATGCGCCGAAGCTGTTTTGGGCACGGCTGGTTGTGTGTTCTTCTATGTTGCGCCGTTCCGCTATCCCAGCACGAGTTGTGGGTTGCTGTTTTCCCGCCGGCTGGAGGCGGCTTACGCGGAGCATGGCGTTGCGACGCCTTTCGATTCCGGCGGATTGGTGAGCAAGGTACAACGGGCGGATCCTGACGAGGACGTTTGCGCCTTTCTGGCAAGGCATGAACTGCCGGTTCCGGAACATCGGGCCTATCTGCGAGGGTCGATTCAGTTTCTGTTTGGGAGCGCTGCCGACTATGTGCACGGGCGTGCGCCTGCGCTTGCGGGTCTAATTGGGCTGACCGGGACGGACCCGCGCTGCTGGACACATGACGTGCGGATACCGGAAAGCGTTCCGGTTCGGAGCGTGCCCTATCTGGAAGCGGTGTTTGTGCCGCGGGCGCGGGCGGTTAATCCTGAAATTGCTTCGCTGCTGGAGTGGTGTATCCGGGAAGCGAAAGAGGTGCGGACGTTCGATGCTCCCACCGGGGATGACTTCCGTACGCTGCAGCAGGAATGCATTCGGTATATAGAGGAGAAGTTATACTGAGGTTGGCATGGAGGATTTGCAGCGGTTAGCGGAGTTGGACGTGATTGGCTATGTGGAGTCACTCACGCCCGAGTCTTGGCCGGCGATCGTGCCTCCTGTGTTTCGCCTGCGCAGTTGCCCGGATCGGGTTTTCGTTCCGCCCTATGCTTTGAAGGCGGGGTACCTGACTGGTGGTACGGAGATCACGGAAGGGGAGGCGCGGGACCTTAGTGGCCGTGACGAAGTTACTAACTTGCCGGAGCCGATTGCTGCCCGGGAGGAGCATGTCTTGTGGGTGGACATGCAAGGGCAAACTCGGTATGAACCCGCGACGGTAGCGCACGGGACACTGCGGCAGATTGCACGGGGCGGAAACGGCTGCGGAAGCGGCGATGCGCAGAGGAGACTTGCAGACCGCGGAGGCGCAGGCCAGCTTGGCGTTGCGTGCCGATGATCGCCGGCTCCAGCATCTCGTCATCTTGGGTCCCATTCGAGAGACACAGAACCGCCCGGCGGCGCTGCGGTTGATGGCGAGGATGGCTGAGCCCTGGATTAACGAGGAACGGTGCCTGGCCCTGGTTCGGGAGTGTCAACCCGCTGGCACCACGCGAGCAGGCGGCGAAGACGGTTCCCCACGCCGAGGGAATGAAACGCGGCGGCGAAGCCTGCAACTTCGTCTGTCTCTCCGCTTTCTAACTCAATCTCAGCGTCGCCATTCAGTGGCTCACGAATGCTGTGAGCGGCGGCGACCGCGTCATTCCGCAAACGACGATCGCCTCCAACTCCGACTTCGACGCCACTCGAAATGGTTCTGACGTTCCGCCTTCGTCGCCACGCTGCCGGCTTAGAACCGCTGCTCGGCAACGGACTTCTCGGCCAACTCCCCGATGACCGGCAGTTTGAAGGTCTCGTGCTGTGCCACCTTCACAAGCATCCAGATCCAGGCGGCGAAGATGATCATCTTAGCGACCCTGACCAGGGTATACCCGGCATAGAAGATGCCGGACATGCGGATGAAGGGGCCAAGGACCCAATCGGCGAGGAGCCAGGCTACAGCCAGATAGAGGCCCTGGAAGGCGTGGAATCGCAAGCCGCGGTCGTGGCGGAACTGGTTGGACGCCAGGACGAACAGGGCAGGGATCCAGCCAAGGACGGGGATGTAGCAGAGGAGGGCGGCCGTCTGGGGCGAGAGGCCGCTGAGGAAGTCGGTACCGGCTCTGGTGGCTTGACCGGGCGGCGGCGGGGGAGGCGGAGTCTGGGCGTTGGGATTGGAGGTGGCCGTTTGCCGCGAACCGCAAATCGCGCAGAACTGGTCCCGGTCTCCAATCTGTGATCCGCATTGTGTGCAAAAGGCCATGGTGATCCTCTGCCGGAGTGGTCCGGCTCTGTAATAGAATACGCCAGCGGAGGCGTGCAGGTTCACGGGTGTATTATGAATCTGCGATGGTTGGTCACACCCTGTTGGTGGCGCTTCTCGCCGCTTTCCCCGCATCCAGCGCGGTTAGTTTCAACCGCGATATCCGCCCGATCATGTCCGATACGTGTTTTCATTGCCATGGGCCGGACAAGAGCTCGCGGATGGCGGGACTGCGTTTGGACCGGCGGGAGGATGCGATCAAGACATCGGCGAAGGGGGTGACGCCGATTGTGCCGGGGGATCCGGAGAAGTCGGCGATCGTGCAGCGCATCTTCGCCACGGGGTCGAAGGTGATGCCTCCGGCTTACGCGCATAAGGAATTATCGGAGAAACAGAAGGCAACGATCCGGCAGTGGGTGTTGGAAGGAGCGAAGTACGAGGGCCATTGGGCGTACCAGCCGATTGCGAAGCCCGAGGTGCCGAATGTGGCGGGGCCGGCGGTTCAGAATCCGATTGATGCCTTCATTCAGGCGCGCCTGGCCGCGGAGAAGCTGGCGCCATCGCCGGTGGCGGACAAGCGGACGCTGCTGCGGCGCCTCCATCTGGACCTGACCGGCATTCCGCCTACGCCTGCGGAGGTTTCCGCGTTCCTGAAAGATACGTCGGCGGATGCGTATGAGAAGGTAGTGGACCGGCTGCTGCAATCGGAGCGGTATGCCGAGCGGCAGGCGATCTACTGGCTGGATGCGGTCCGTTATGCCGACACGTGCGGGTTCCATGGAGACAATCCGTTCCCGGCGTGGCCGTATCGGGACTATGTATTGCGGGCGTTCCGGGATAACAAGCCGTTCGATGTGTTTACTCGCGAGCAGTTGGCGGGGGATTTGCTGCCGAATGCAGGGGTGGAACAGCAGATTGCCTCGGCGTACAACAGGATGAATCGAACGTCGGCCGAGGGTGGACTGCAGCCGAAGGAGTACCTGGCGAAGTACGGGGCGGATCGCGTGCGGACGACGTCAGCGGTGTGGCTGGGATCGACGATGGGCTGTGCGGAATGCCATGACCACAAGTTCGATCCGTTCACAGCCAAGGATTTCTATTCGTTCAAGGCGTTTTTCGCGGATATCAAGGAGACGGGGCTGGTTCCCGATCGCGGGGAGAAGGCGTGGGGATCGCAACTGCTGCTGCCGGACGATGCGCAAAAGGCTCGGATTGCGGGTTTGAAGGCGAAGCTGGAGGCGGCTCGGGCGTCTTTAGAGAATGAATCCGCAAGGCTGTACAAGGAACAGGGCGCGGGTTGGGAATTGGAGTTGTTCGCGAGTTCGCGGCGCGGGACGTATGGGTGGCAGTTCCAGCGGCCGGAGTCGGCACAGTCGGCCAATGGGGCGACGTTGAAGGTTTATAACGATGAGCCCGTGGAGAGCAATGCGTACGTGGGCTCCAGCATGATTGCCGAGCAGAAGAAGGGCGAGGGGCTGGTGATCGCGAGTGGTGCGGCGCCCGATAACGATACCTACACGGTGGCGCTACGGCCCGCGGCCGGACGCTATACGGCGTTGGGGTTGGAGGTGGTGCAGGACGAGTCTCTGCCGGGGATACGGGTGGCGCGCGGGTCGGACCGGCTGATCGTGACCGAAGTCGAGGCCGAAGTGGACGGGAAGAAGGCGCCGTTTTCGCTGGCGACGGCGAGTTTCAGCGGGGTGTCGCCGGAGTTGCCGGCGATGGCGGCGATTGACGGCAATGCGGGGACGGGCTGGGGCGTGGCCACGTATGGCGAGAACCGGAATCTGTTTCTGTCGCTGCGGTTCGCGGCGCCGCTGGACGTGAAGGCGGGGGCGAAGGTGACGGTGCGGATCCGGCATGACTCGGAATATCGGAAGGCGACGATCGGGCGGTTCCGGCTGGCGTTGTCGACGGCGGCGCATTCGTGGCCGGACCCGGAAGAGTCGCGGCGCAGGCGGAAGCGCCCGCATGCCGATGGAATCAGTGACGAAGTTCTGCGGGCGGTGAAGGCGGATCCGGAAGAGCGGAATGAAGCGCAGCAGAAGCTGCTGCGGGAGGCGTTGGCGTGGAGCCGTCCGGAGACGGAGGCGTTGGTTGTGGAAGTGGCGCGGTTGGAAGGGGAGTTGGGGATTGCGGAGGCCGCCGTGCCGCGGGTGGTCATTACAGAGGCGACCGAGCCGGAGCCGACGCGGATTCTGGGGCGCGGGAATTTCATGGACGAATCGGGCGAGGTGGTGGAGCCCGCGGTGCCTGCTTTCCTGGGCAAGCTGAATACGCAGGGCCGGGCGACGCGTTTGGACTTGGCCAATTGGCTGGTGTCGAAGAACAATCCGCTGACGCCCCGGGTGTGGGTGAACCGGCAGTGGCGGCAGTTGTTCGGGACCGGGTTATCGAAGGTGTTGGACGATGTGGGGTCGCAGGGCGAACTGCCGGTGCATGCGGAGTTGCTGGATTATCTGGCGAATGAGTTCCGGCAGGATTGGGACATGCGGAAGGTGGTGCGGCTGATGGTGACGAGCCACACCTACCGGCAGAGCTCGATGGCGACACCGGCATTGGAGGAGCGGGATCCGGACAACCGGCTGTTGGCGCGGCAGACGCGGGCGCGGGTGGATGCCGAGATTGTGCGCGATGTGGCGCTGTCGGTGTCGGGGCTGCTGAGCACCAAGTTTGGGGGCCCGAGTGTAAGGCCGTACCAGCCGGAGGGGTACCTGGCGGCACTGAATTTTCCGAAGCGGGATTATTCGGCTTCGCGCGGGGAGGACTTGTACCGGCGGGGGCTGTATACGGTGTGGCAGCGGAGCTTCCTGCATCCGTCGATGGTGACGTTTGATGCGCCGACGCGGGAGGAGTGCACGGTCAACCGCGTCAGTTCGAATACGCCGCTGCAGGCACTGGTGCTGTTGAATGATCCTATTTTCGTGGAAGCGGCGCGGGTGTTCGGGGCGCGCATCCTGAAAGAAGGCGGGAAGACGCCGGCGTCGCGGATCGAATATGCATTTGAGGTGGCGTTGAACCGCAAGCCCTCGGCGGCGGAGCGGAATGTGTTGCTGAACCTTTATCGGACGAGCCTGGCGCGCTATGAGGCGGCGCCGGCCGAAGCCCAGAAGCTGCTGGGCATTGGCGAGGCACCGGTAGACGAGAAACTGGGGATTCCCCAACTGGCGGCGGCGGCAACGATCGCGCGGACGGTATTGAACCTGCATGAAACCATCACTCGTTACTAACGCGATTGCGACGCAGATTGCGCGCCGCGCCTTTCTGGGGCGGGGCGTGTCGGGGCTGGGGCTACTGGCGTTGAATCAATTGCTGGCGGCGAACTCGAATAAGGGTCCCACGGGCGCGGACAAGTGGCGCGGCGTCGTGCAGCCGCTGCATTTTCCGCAGAAGGCGAAGCGGGTGATCTTCCTTTACCAGGCTGGTGGGCCTTCGCATCTTGAGACGTTCGACAGCAAGCCGAAGCTGGCGGCGATGCACGGCAAGGGGATGCCGGAGTCGTTCACCAAGGGCGAGCAGATCGCGCAGCTTCAGGGCAAGCCGCTGATCTGTTATGGACCGCAGTGGGGGTTCAAGAAGTTCGGCAAGTCCGGCCAGGAGATCTGCGAATTGTTCCCGGAGATGGGCAGCGTGGCCGATGATATCTGCATTGTGCGCTCGATGTGGGGCGAGCAGATCAATCATGATCCGGCGCATACGCTGATGAACACGGGGGCGATCCAAGCGGGGCGGCCGAGTATGGGGAGTTGGCTGCTGTATGGCCTCGGCGCCGATAGCGAAGACCTGCCGGGCTTTGTGGTGCTGGTGAGTTCCGGGCGTGGCGGGCAGATGCAGCCGATTGCGGCGCGGCAGTGGTCGGCGGGGCTGCTGCCTTCGAAGTTTCAGGGCGTGAAGCTGAACTCGATTGGGGATCCGGTGTTGCACATCCAGACGCCCGCGGGGATCAGCGATGCGCTGCAGAAGGACTCGATCGACGCTATTAACGCTTTGAACCGGGCGCAGCATGGGGTGACGAAAGACCCGGAAGTGCTGACGCGCATCGCGCAGTATGAGATGGCGTTCAAGATGCAGACCAGCGTGCCGGGATTGGTGGACATGTCGAAGGAGCCGGCGAAGGTTCTGGAGGCGTACGGGGCGAATCCGGGGGACGGGTCGTATGCTTCGAACTGTTTGCTGGCGCGGCGTCTGGCGGAGCGCGGGGTGCGGTTTATCCAGCTCTATCATCGGGACTGGGATCATCATGGCGGGGTAAAGTCGAACATCAAGCTGAAAGCGGAGGAAGTGGACAAGCCCACGGCGGCGCTGATTCGGGATCTGAAGCAGCGGGGAATGTTGGACGATACCTTGATCGTGTGGGGTGGGGAGTTCGGGCGGACGCCGATGTCGCAGGGCGGCGATGGGCGCGATCATCACATCAAGGGGTTCAGCTTTATGATGGCCGGCGGCGGGATCAAGGGTGGTGTCACGCACGGGGCGACGGACGATTTGGGATATGCGGCAGTGGAGAACCCGGTGAGCGTGCACGATTTTCATGCGACGATGCTCTACCTGTTAGGGGTGGATCACAAGCGGCTGACGGTGAAGTTCCAGGGGTTGGACGCGAGGCTGACCGGGATTAGCGGTACGGTTGTGAAAGACATCCTGGCGTAACTCTCGATGCGGCTGGTGCTACTGCTTCTCGGATGCCTGGCATCACACGCCATATGCGAGACCATTGCTCCAGGGGAGACGCAGCACCACGAACTGGCGGCAGAGGCTGGTTACGTCGCGATTGAGGTAGAAGCGAACGGCACGCGGCTGGAAGTAACCGCGGGCGGGCACAGGCTTTTCCTGAACGATGGTCCAGTGCGGGGTGTGCGTCTCTGTTACGTTACCGCGGAGCCGGCGTCGGCACCGGTGCGTGTGCGAAGCCTGGAACGGATAGAGACACGAACGTACCGGCTGCGGGCGGTATCGCGCGCGGTGGAGGGTGCGGATGCGGCACGCGCCAAGGGCTGCGCGTTGCAGCGGGAGGCGATGGCCACGGTTGCGGCGTCAGGGCGGCAGCAGCTTTTGGACGAAGCACGCAAGGCGTTCACCGAGGCGAATGACTTGCGCGGAGTGGCAGAGGTGCTGACGCCGCTGGGGGAGGCGCTTTGGGAGATTGGCCGCCGCGCCGATGCGGTGGCGGCGCATGTGCAGGCGGTCGCCACGTGGAAACAACTGGGCGAGCCGGGGCGGGAAGCGGCAGCGATGGTAACGCTGGGCGTGGGATATCTGTTCACGCCGGGCAAGGCGGACCTGGGGGCGCGAACGTTGCGGGAGTCCGCACAGATTGCGGCACGGGCGGGCGACACGATTGCGGAGGCGGCCGCACTGAGCAACATGGTGAGCTTCGGCAGCCAAACGGCACGTGCGGAGGACGCCGGACCGATGGCCCGCCGCGCGATTGAACTCTGCCAGAAGGCTGCTTACCGGAAGGGCGAGGCGGATGCGTGGAACATGTATGGGCAATCGCTGCAGCGTACGTCGCTGGCAGAAGCCGCCGATGCCTACCGGCGGTCGCTGGCACTGCGGCGCGGGCTGGAGGATGAAGCGGGCACAGCCCAATGCCTGAACAACCTGGGCACCGTGTTCTCGCAGCAAGGGGAGCCCGGTAAGGCAATCGAGAGCCTGGAGGAATCGCTGGCGATTCGGAAGCGCATCGCGCCGCCGCGCTCGATTGCGAACTCGCAGCACAATCTGGGCGTGGAGTACCTCACGGCCGGGGAGTACGAACGGGCAATTGCGATTTTTGAGGAAGCGTTGCAGACGTGGGCGGCGATTCAGGATCCGGTGGGAGCAGCCGCCAGCAAGTCCGATCTGGCGCTGGTATATCTGCAGCGCGGCGCGCGGGACCGCGCCGAACGCCTGTACAACGAAGCGCTAACGCTTCACCGGTCGATCAAGAACCAGGCGGGGGAAGCGAACGTACTGCGGAGCCTGGCAGCGATCCATCGCGAACGGGGCGAGTACGACAAAGCCGTGGCGCTGTTGCAGCAGGCGGTGGATCTGTCGAGAAAAGGGCAGTTCCGCCTCATGCAGGTGCGGGCGATGACGGCCCTGGCCGGCGTCTATTCGCAGCTGGGCCGCTACAACGAAGCCCTACAGCTTCTGGAGGAAGGAAGGCCGATCGCAGCCATTGCCCGCAATGAGCAGGCCCTGCTGTTGAGCACGGCGGCGGCAATGCAGCTACGGCTGGGGCGAGTGCAGGAGGGGCTGGGGCTATATCGGGAAGCCGCGGCGATCGGCGAGGAGTTGCAGAGGCCAGGGCTGCTGGCGAACATCTACGGCGGTACGGCGGAGGCGTATGTCGCGGCGAACGACTTGGGCGCGGCGCGCGAAGCGTCGCAGCGAGCGATGGCACTTCTCGAAGATCTGCGCAACGCACAAGCAAGTCCGGAGGCACGAGCGGGGTTGCTGTCGTACCGGCGGACGCTGTTCCACAACGCGGCGACGATCCTGCTGCGGTCAGGGGATGCGCGTGGTGCTTTTGCGGCGGTGGAACGGGGGCGAGCACGGTCGTTGATGGACCTGCTGGCTCGCGCGCCGAACCCGCGTCCGGAGTTTCGGGAGGAGCGTGCGATGCGAAATGCGCTATCGGCGAAGGCCGGTGCGCTGGCACGTCTGCAGAACGACGCAGGCCGGCATAAGGAAGCGGCAGTCTTGCGGACGGCCATCGCGAAGCAGCAGGATGACTACAAGGTGTTGCTGGAACGTATTGCGCGGCAGCATCCGGAGTTGACGCGGGCGACGCAACCGGCCACATTGGCGGAGATTCGACGGCGGCTGCCTGCCAACGCAGCGCTGCTGGCGTTCTCGTTAGGAAGTAGCCAGAGCTATCTGTGGCGGGTAACGCGCACGTCGTTGGATGCGTTCGCCCTGGGACCGCGAGCCCCGATCGAACGGGCGGTGGCGGCGTTCCGGGGCAATCTGAAGGCGGGCGGCGCGGGGGTAAGCGCGCTGCTGTTTGCCGATGCCAGACTGAAACTCGGGAGCTACGGCAAGCTGTACGTGGTACCCGACGGCGGTCTGCACATGGTGCCCTGGGCGGCACTGCCCGGGTTGCAGGGAGCGCAGCTGGTGGTGTTGCCTTCGGCGACTGCACTGGCGAGGCTGCCCGGGGCGAATCGCGTGTCCGGACGCCCGATCGCGATTTTCGCGGACCCGGTGTATCAGCCTTCGGATACGCCATTCGAACAGCTGCGGTTTTCGGCGATGGAGGCTGCGGCGATCGAGCGGCTGGGGGGCAAAACAACGGTGCGCCGCTATGGCGTTGCGGCGTCGCGTCAGGCGCTGACCGGAGTTCCGCTCGATCCATTCGGCATTCTGCATTTCGCCACGCACGCGGTAGCCGACGCGATACAGCCGGAGCTATCGGCGATTGTGCTGTCGTTGCAGGATGGGCAGGCGAAGCCGGTAGACGGATTTCTGCGCACATACGACATCGAGCGGCTGCGTCTGCGAAAGCCGCTGGTCGTGTTGAGCGCCTGTGATACGGCCGTAGGTCCGCAGTTGGAAGGCGAAGGGCCGTTGACCATCTCGCGGGCGTTTCTGGCGGCCGGCGCGGGGTCGGTGATTGCGACGCTGTGGGCGGTGGACGATGCAGCCAGCGCACAGCTGATGAAAGTGTTCTATGAGGGGCTGCTGCAGCGCGGTCTGGATGCGGCGGCCGCGCTGCAGCGGGCACAAGAGGTGGTTAGGAGCGAGCCGCGTTGGGCCGATCCTTACTATTGGGCCGGCTTCCTGTATACCGGCGTTTGAACAGGAGGACGGCGCTGAGGGCGGTAACGACGAGTACGCCGGTGCCGGGTTCGGGGACATTGCCGGTGGGCGGCGTGGTCAGGCTTTCGATGGTGACGAAGGTGGGAGACAGGTTTCCCGCAAACAACCGTGAGCCGGCGCCGGTGTAGGCCTGGAAGATGCCGCGACCATTGACGGCGATGGCCAGGGATTCTCCGAGTCCGGTGAAGGGAATAGAGTTGTCGGCGCGGAATTCGGTGAGGAAGAGAAACTCGATGGCGCCGCTGGGCAGCTGTTGCTGACTGGCTTCGGTGTAGATCGTACTGCGGCCGGGGGTGGCGTCGCGCTCATAGCCGCCGAAGTAATCGCTGGAGAAGTTATAGGTGTTGCCGTTGATGGTGAGGCTGGCGAGCAGCAGCGGGCTGGCGTATGTGCCGCCGCCGAAGTTGGTGCCACCGCGTATTTGGGCGAAACCCGGTGAGCTGGTCAGCAACCCGCCAGCCGGGTCCACCTGGAAGATGGCCGTGAACGCCCTACCTGTCAGATCGGCCCCCGTGCCAAGGCCGAAAACACTCGTATCGTCGATGCCGTTGAGCACCGTGCCGGTCCAGGTGACGACAATCGGAGCGGCGGGGAGCGAAGTTGCCCCCAGCATGGCCCCCAGCGCCAAGGCCAGCAGTGTTGTTGTTTGCATGAAAACCCCCAAGGAGAGAAAAGAGTCCGGTCACTTTTCGAGTGGGGATTTTTGCAAAACGTCACGGCGTAGCTCGAAGGGATAGACGGCAACCAGTTCCAGTAAGCCGCCGCTGGTACGGGAGGCGGAGACCAGGAGCTGGTGGCGGCCATCGGGCAGATCGAAGTCGGCGAACACGCGGCCGTTGGCGACCTCGGCGGCAATCGGCGCGCCGGGCTCTATCTGCAACTTCCAATCCAGGAAGCCGTCGTCGAGTTTGGGGACGGAGAGGCGAATGCGGCGCCCCGCCTGCATACGGTAGAGCGGCGGATTGGTGCCGCGGGTTGCCTGTTGCTGCAGCCTGATCTCCGCGATAAGGACACGCGGCGGACCGGGACGCAGGAACAAGGCGACGGCGAGGAGGAGTAAGGCAGCGGCAGCGAGCAAGGCCCACCGCTGGGGGTGCAGCGGCTTTCGGCGCGGCTTCGCCGCCAGGAGCAGGGCGCGGGCGAGGTCGCGCTTGGGTTTGGGGAACCGCTGGGGGATAAGGGCAGCGTCGGCTGGGGTGAGGCGGCCGCGGGCCCAGTCATCGAGCAGATCCGCCTCCGCCTCGGCCAGGAGGGCTTCGAACGTATCGTCGGCAAAGAGGCGTTCTTCGATAGCGGCGCAGTCCTCGGGCGAGGCTTGTCCCAACAGGTAGGCGCGCAGCAGGTCAGGCGACATGGTCATCTCCTGCTGCGCGCTTTTGCAGGCATTCTTCGAGGTTCCTGCGGAGGCGGAGGCAACGGTTGCGGAGGGCGTTGGCGGTGAGGCCCATGCGATCGGCCATTTCCTGGCGGATGCGGATGCGCTCGCCCGATTCGGCCGAGTAGTACTCAATGAGGATGGCGCGGCTTTCCGGGGGCAAACTGGCGAGGCAATCATCGAGACGGGCGAGTGTCGCTTCCTGGGTGGGCTCTTCGACGGCGCCCACGTCCCCTTCGAGCGGCAACAACAGCATCTTCGATTTGGATTCCAGAAGCACGCGGCGAGCTACGCCCAGAACATAGGATACGGGACTCTGGATGGCTTCGCCTCCGGCGACGCGGCGGGCGACGCGGTCCATGACTTCGTCGGCGAACTCCTCGGCATTGGCGCAGGCGTTCCACTCGAAGTAGCGGGTGAGCTTGCGCTGGAGGTGGAGGTATAGCTCGGCGGCACGCTCCGGGTCGGCAGACAATAGGGCGAGGAGGCGATCGAGCCCGTCTTTGGTCATGCCGCCATCCATGGAAGCCGAGGAGACACTTATTAGCTGTGGCGTGATAACCGGAAACATCACTCGGGGTGTATTATGAGTCTGAGTCTGCGTGCCTGGGGTAAAAGGAGATGGGTATGTGCAAAATGCTTCCGGGTGTTCTGCTTTTAGTGTTAGCTGCCACAGCGCTGGCGGGTGACAAGAAGCAACTACCGATTACTGCCCAGAATGCGAATGATTCGGTGGAAATTTCGGCGGTCGCGTACCTTGCCAAGGAAGATGTGAAGCAGGTGATGGGTGCAGAGATGCCCCCGTCGGTGGTGGTGGTGGAAGTGACGTTCAAGCCGAAGAAAGAATTGAAGCTGTTCGCGGATGATTTTCTGCTGCGGTCCTATAAGGACGGGCAGAAGAGTACGCCGTTTGCGCCGTCGCAGTTGGCGGGCAAGGGCGGGCTGATGATTACGAATTCGGGCCAGGGTGGGGGAATGATGTCGGGTGGGAGCCCGAATGGGCCGATCTGGGGTGGACTGGGCGGCGGACGGCCGCAGCGCATGGGCGGCGATGGCGGGGCGATTGGGAACACGACGGATCCGAACCTGAATGACACGGCGCAGAAGGACACCAATAAGGAGAAGGACGATCCGCTGCTGGCGGTGTTGAAGACGAAGGCGCTGCCGGAGAAGGAAACGTCGGAACCGGTGAAGGGACTGCTGTACTTTCCGTTGGATGGGAAGCATAAGGCGAAGGACGTGACGCTGATTTACGAGGGGCAGGCTGGGAAGTTGATTTTGGAGTTTAGGCAGTAAGCTATCAGCATCCCCGCGGGACGAGCAGCCCCGCTCATGGAACCTGAAACTGCGAACGGGTTAGCGCAACCGCTTCCTGCGGGCGCCGCTCCGTTGCTTAGTCTGCAAGTTACAGGCGACGGGCAGATGTTTCTGGAGAGCTGCGGTCGTGGGTGGCTGGACCTTGCACGGTGGGTTGCGGCGGGGCTAGCGCCTCGCTTATGGAACCTGAGATTGCGAGGGTATGGGCAATCGCTCCCTTGCGGTCATGGCTCGGTTACGAAATTGGCAGTTCTCGGCTCGTAAGGGCGTTGGCTATTGGTCCCGGAGGACGGTGCCTGGGTCGACGGCTGTGGCGCGGAGGGCTGGAATGGCGGCTGCAGTCATGGCCATGAGGCCGAGCAGAAGGCAGGCGGCGGCCAGCGAGAGGGGATCGAGCGCGCTTACGCCGAACGCGACCGATTGGAGGAGCCGGGCGAGCGCCATTGCCCCGCAAAGCCCCGGGATGATACCCGCCAGTGCCGTGATGAGGGCTTCTCGCAGGACGCGGGCGCAAAGCCACGATTTGGGTTCGCCCAAGGCGGTCCGGATGCCGAACTCGCGCAGGCGAAGGCTCACGGAATAAGCTGCGACGCCGAAGATGCCGGTGGCGGCGAGTAGGAATGCCAATGCGGCAAAGACGGCCACAAGCGTGGTTTGGGAGCGGCGGGTTACGAGTTGATCGTCGATTTCGGACTGAACGGTTCGTACAGGGGATAGGATTACCGTAGGATCGAGTTGGCGGGCGACGGCGCGGAGGTCGGCGGCGATCGGAGCGGCGGTTCGCACGACTACATCCCTCGGGGTTGTAGCTGCCTGGCGGTACCACTCGAAGATATGCGCAGTGGGCTGGCGGTCGACGCGTTGGCGGCGCATGGTTCTGACGACGCCGACGACCGTGAGCCATTCATCGTTGTTTCCGCGCGGGTCCTGGCCCTTGAAGCGGCGCCCTATGGGGTTCTCGCCGGGCCAGTAGCGGCGAGCGGCGCCTTCATCAATGATGGCCGCGAGCGGGGCTCCGGGCCCGTCGTTGTGGTTGAACCAGCGGCCAGCGAGGAGTTGCGCGCCCATGGCTTCGAAATAGGAGCCGCCGACGGCGGTCCAGGTGAGTGGGGTCCAAGTGTTGCGAGGTTCGGGTGCGCGGCCCTCGATTTCGCGCAAACCGAGTGTGTTGGCGGTGCCGTTTTCAAACAGGTCGCGGATGGCGCCAACAGCCTGCACGCCCGGCACGGTGCCCAATCTTGAAAACAGTTCGCGGAAGTAGTCGATTTGCCGTTGTTCGGGAGTAGGGTCGGGAAACTGCACGCGGAACATAAAGGCGTTGCGGGCATCGAATCCGAGGTCAACGCGTTGGGCCGCGTGGAGGCTTCGCAGGAGGACGCCCGCGCCTGCCAACAGGACGACGGCTATCGCCACTTCACCCGCAACCAGCCATCGGCGGAGGCGGACGGTGCGGGCACCGCCGGAGGATCCGCGGGCGAGTCCACGTAAGGCGTCCATGGGGTCCAACGCCGAGAGGCGCCAGGCCGGTAGGAGACCAAAGAGCAGCGCGGCACCCGTGCTGACGGCCAGGGAGAACAGCAGAACGCTGATGTCCAAGCCAGCCTGGTCGAGGCCCTCGATGCGGGCCGGTTCGAGTTGGACCAGGAAGTCAATGAACAGGGAGGCGAGAAAGACGCCGGCGGCGCCACCGAGGGCTGCCAGGACGAGGCTCTCGAGGAACAGCTCGGTGGCGACCCGCGTACGGCTGGCGCCGAGGGCCACTCGTAATGCCAACTCACTGGCGCGTTTGCTTCCGCGGGCGAGGGTGAGGCTGGCAATGTTCGCGCATGCTACTAAGAGAACGAAGCCTACGGCACCGAGCAAGAGGTACAGGCCGCGCTCCTGATCGCCGGCGAGTGGGGGACGCAAGGGCACCGCGGCGGTCTCGCCGGGGTTGTTGAAGAGGGTGCGGAGTTCGTCCTGCGCGGTGGCGCGGGTGATACCTGGCGCCAGCCTGCCCAGCACGTGGAAGAAGGGCACCGGCCCGGCGCGGCGCGCCCACTCGCGATTGCAGGTGATGGGGATCCACATCTGCATCTTGCGTGAGGGCCAGGAGAAGGAGGGTGGCATGACGCCGATGACGCGATAGGGGAGGCCGTTGATGCGCACCTGCCGGCCGTTGATTGCTTCGGAGCCAGCCAGTTGGGTTCGCCACATACTGTCGGACAGCACGACGACGGGATCGCCGGCACGCTCTTCGCTGGTGGTGAAGACACGCCCGAGCCGCGGTGCGACCCCCATTAGGGGAAAGAAGGAGGCTGAGACGAAGGCGGCCTGTACGGCCTGGGGCTCGTCGCCGGAGGTTAGGGTGACTCGCGAGACGCCGGTGTTCTGGAAGTAGACGGCGAGAGATGTGAAGCTGCGGGATCCGTCGCGCCAGCGTTCGTAGTCCGGGTATGTGACGCTGTCGACGCGGGGCCCGGCCGCACGCCCGATCTCGACCAACTGCGAGGCCTGGGGGTAGGGCAACTCGCGGAGCAGCGCGGCGTATAGCAGGCTGAACATCGCCGTATTGGCGCCGATGGCAATGGCCAAGGTGGCGACGGTGACGAAGGCATATCCCTTGGACCGGATGAGGGCGCGGAAGGCGAGTGTGATCTGCCGCATGGCGGGTGTGGGGCAAGTTGGTTGCCATCGGGAAACGGGTTGGGAGAAGGGTTTGGCGGGCTGGTGGGTGCGGGCGTGGGAATGGGTGTTCGGAAGTGGGAAGGGCTAACGGTGGGCGGCGGGGCGCGGTATGCTGGTGCGCAATGCTGCGACGCGATGCTTTGACACTGCTGGTGCCTTGTCTGCTGCCGGGAGCCACGCTCCCGAAAATTGCTCCGGAACGGGCGGGGGTGAGTGCGGAGCGGCTGAAGCGGGTGACGGCGCTGCTCGACCGGTATATCCAGAAACGACAGATTGCGGGGGTGGTTTCTTTGGTGGCTCGCAAGGGGGCCATCGTGCACCTGCAGGCGCAGGGGCTGGCGGATGTGGAATCACAGAAAGTGCTCACGACGGATGCGATCTTCCGGTTGGCGTCGATGACGAAGCCGGTGACGAGCGTGGCGGCAATGATGCTGCACGAAGAGGGGCACTTCCTGCTGGATGATCCGGTATCGAAGTTTCTGCCGGAGTTTCCCGAGCGGGGGCAGGTGGCGATTCCGAATGCTCCCAATGAACGGGCTACAGCGGGGTACCGGCTGATTCCGGCGGAGGGGCCAGTTACGATCCGTCAGTTGCTGACCCATACGGCGGGGTTGGGGAACGTGGCGGGGTTCAACCAGCCCGAGAATACGATGGCGGAGTACTGCGCGGCTCTGGCGAAGCTGCCGTTGAAGTTTCATCCGGGAACGCATTGGGAGTATGGGCCGGCGACCAACGTGGTGGGGCGGTTGGTGGAAGTCGTGTCGGGACGGAGTCTGGATGAGTTTTTCCGGGCGCGGATTTTTGGGCCGTTGGGCATGCAGGATACCTGTTTCTATCTGCCGGAGGAGAAGCTTTCGCGGTTGGTAACTGCGTATGGGTGGGAAGGCGATCGGTTGAAGAAATTGACGGCGTTGGGGCCGGCGGCTCGGAATGGACGCTTCTTTGCAGGGGCTGGCGGGCTGGCCGGAACCGCCGAGGATTATCTGCGGTTCTGCCAGACGCTGCTGAATGGCGGGCAGTTAGATGGGACGCGGCTATTGAGCCGTAAGTCTGTGGAAGCGATGACGGCGAATCATATCGGGAAGTTGCCGCTTTGGCAGGACACTTACCGGGGATATGGGTTCGGGTTGGGGTTCCGGGTGCGGCTGGATGTGGGGCAGTCGGCGACGCTCGGTTCTGTTGGCGAATATGGATGGGGCGGGGCGTATGGGACTTACTTCTGGAATGATCCGAAGGAGCAGATGGTGGGCATACTGATGATTCAACTTATGCCGTATGCCCACCTGAATCTGCGGCCGCAGTTTCAGAATGCGGTGACCCAGGCGATTGTGGACTAACTACCGGTAGAAGGGCTTCCAGGTGATCCAGCGGGGGCCATAATGGGGCTCGGGCTGGCCGGCTTCCAGGGCGCCGAGGTCGGGGGCTCTGCCAGTGAAGCCGTCGTTGACAGTGGCGAGAGGCGTGCCGGCGTCGACGGCCTTTCCGCCCGGCTTCAGCTTGAAGTTGAGATCCATGGCGTGGTAGACGCGGTAACGTTTGCCCGGATCGGGGTCGGGCGGGGTGAGGTTTTCGAAGATATCGAAGTCGAGTTCAACGCCATGGCGTTCGATGCCGGTGGCTTCGCGGAGTTCAGCAAGGGTGGCGAAGGACTTCATGGACGAGCCGGGGGCGAGGAAGTTGTACTGGGCGTTGACGCCCTTGTTGGGGCGGAAGCCATTGTAATCGGAGCTGTATTGAGGGGTGGCGTTGGCCCAGGTCATGACGCCGCGGTTGGTGGTGCCGCGGCCAAGGAAGAGATTGTTGCGGAAGTGGGCGTTGGAGTAGCCTTCGCGGGCGGCCTGTTCGACAACGAAGGTGTTGTGATAGACGACAAGGCCGGCGGGAGCGGCGCTGAACTTGAGGGCGCCGCCGTTACCCACGTGATAGAGCAGGTTGCGGTAAAAGTACACGGGTCCGCCGAACATGGGCTGGGCGCTGTAGCCGTTGTGGGCGGCGTTGACGCCGCGATTGTTGAAGACGCGGATGTTGTGGGCGCCGCCGTCGGATTCGACGAAGTCGTCGTTCATGAGGTGGATGTCGTTGTTGTAGATGTCGATGGCGGAGGCGCGGCGTTCGGGGTCGGCTTCGGGGGGGCCGTAGGTGGAGATGCAGATGGCATCGTGGAAGTAGGCGATGGCGTTGTGGCGGATGACGTGGCCGGGGCCGTAGACCTTAACAGCGAAGAAACTGCGGAGCTGGTGGGAGGGATAGATGCCGGCACTGCGCTGGCCGGCCTGGTTCCAGCCGATCAAACGCATTTGGTCTTCGCGGCCGAGGAAGAGATTGTCGGAGATAAAGAAATCGCGGGAGCCGGCGTATTCGGTCCAGACACCGACGCCGATGTCTTCGAAGCGGCAGTTGCGGACAGTGAGAGCGACGGCGCCGAGGACGTCCTTTTCACCGGCAAAGATGGCGATTTCGGTGTTACGGAAGGTGAGGCCTTCGAAGATGTGGTGGCTGCTGGCCATGACATCGAATAACTTGGCGTTGCCGCCGCCGTCGAAGATGGCTTCACCGTCGCCGGCGGCTTTGATGGTGATGGGCTTTTCGGCGGTGCCTTTCAGGGAGAGGGACCAGGAGCCGGTGAAAGGGGCGCTAAGCGGGTCGACGTAGTTGAGGCGCTCGGGGCGGTAGAGGCCGGCGTGGACGAGGATGGTGTCGCCGGGCTGGGCCTTTTTCATGCGGACCGAGGTCCAATCGCCGCGGCCTTCCCCGTAGTAGGCGGCTTTGATGCCGATGAAGTTGGGTTCCTGCTTGGGGCCCTCCCAATCGTTAGGATAGACATGGAGGACGCGGCCGCCCTGGTAGGGTTGGGGCTCGGTGCGGGTGGTGACGGTGACTTTCTGCTGGGCTTGGCCGGTGACGCCGTCGGGGTCCTTCATGGTGAGTTCGCACTCATAGGCGGTGCCGGGTTCGAGGTTGAGGATGCTGCCGGCGAAGCCGTGAGGGACGGTGTAGGTCATGGCTTCGCGGTCGCGATAGACGCGTTCGCCGCCGATGCGAAGGAGGGGGAGGGCGGGGCGCCAATCGCCGCCGCTTGCCTTTCGGAACCGCACTTCGACGGTCGCATTGCGGTTGGCGTCGCCATCGATGAGCCATTCGAAGCCGAGGTTGAGGAGAGTGGGGTGATTGCTGTGGAAGCGGCCGGGGCGGACAGCGTCCTGGGCGTGGAGGTGGAAGGCGGTGAGGAGCAGGAGAGCAAAGCGCACTGGGAGATTCTATCGTATGGAAGGGGGATGGCGGCCAGGGCGGGAGGGAAGCTTGGGTGGAACAGGGGGGCTGCTAGACTCGTATCTATACCGGCTATGAAAGTTCTGGGGCTTATTCTTCTTCCCTGTCTGGGCGCCATGGCGGAGACCTCGACGCGTCCGACCACTTTCCATACAGATGTCCTTCCCGTGCTGCAAAAGCGCTGCCAGCAGTGCCACCGGCCAGGGGAGGCGGCGCCCATGTCGCTGCTTACTTATAAAGAAGCCCGTCCGTGGGCGAAGGCGATGAAAGCGGCGGTGCTGGGCAAGACGATGCCGCCGTGGTTTGCGGATCCAGCGCACGGCAGCTTTCAAAACGACCGGCGGCTGGCGGCGGCGGAGATCGAGACGTTGGTGAACTGGGCGGATAGCGGCGCGGTGGAAGGAGATCCGAAAGATGCCCCGGCCCCGCTGCGGTTCTCGAATGGCTGGACGATTGGGGAGCCGGACATGGTCTTCGAAATGCCGAATGACTTCAAAGTTCCGGCGAAGGGAACGGTGGACTACACCTGGATCCTGGTGCCCACGAATCTAAAGGAAGACAAGTGGGTGGAGAAGATTGAGGTGCGGCCGGGGGCTCGCGACGTGGTACATCACATCGTGCTGATGGCCCGGGCGCCGGGTGCCGGTTACATGAAGCAGATGAAGCCGGGGATTCCGTTTACGCCGGGTCCGGGCAAGCCGAGCAACCGGCCGGACAACGGGCAGGGTTTTTACTACATGCTGGGCGGCGGTGTGGAGATGGTGGCGGTGTATGTGCCTGGCGGGGATGCGTATGTGACGCGGCCCGGGCAGGCTCGGCTATTAAAGGCCGGCACGGACCTGATCTTCCAGATGCACTATACGGCGAACGGCAAGGAGACGCTAGACCGGAGCTGGGTGGGGATCAAGTTCGCGAGTGGGCCGCCGAAGGAGCGCGTGATCAACACGTTTATCGCGAATCCGAATCTGCTGATCCCGGCGGGCGAGGGCAATGCGAAGGTGGTGGCCCGGGTGCCTGTTCATGCCGACGCGACGCTGGAAAGCATGTTCCCGCATATGCACGTGCGGGGCAAGAGCATGGAGTATCGGGCCATCTACCCAGACGGGACGACCGAGGTGCTTCTGAACGTGCCGAAATACGATTTCAACTGGCAGCTCACGTATATCCCGGTGCAGCCGAAGAAGCTGCCGCGCGGAACGACGCTGGAAATCGTGGCGCATTACGACAACTCTCCCAACAACCGCTTCAACCCGGACCCGACCAAGGAAGTCCGGTGGGGCGATCAGACCTGGGAAGAGATGCTGGCGGCGTTTGTTGACTTTTCGATACCGGCGGACGTGAATCCGGCGGATATTGCGCGGCCGCGGAAGCAGACCCCGGCGCCGTAGGGTGCGGACGGCGCCGGGGTCACGAACGTGCGATTGCTGATCCGTTTCGCAAGAATGCCGGCGGTGACGCTCCCGGCTGTGAGAAGGCCTCGACTGCTGTATCTGTAACGGAATCAGCAACCACGGACCCGCGGTTGTGACGGGTCGCGGTTCGTTACTAGATGCGGTTGCTTACCGAGCCGCGCTTGTAAGGCTCTTCGGTGTCATTACTCACGCCTACGGAACCAGCTTCTCTACTTTACTTCGGCCGGGCTGACGCCTTTGGTGTCGCCGTAGGAGACCCAGCGGATGTAGGCGATAACATCGGCAAGCTGCTCATTGGTATAACCGGTACTCTCCGGGGGGTGCTTCCAGGTGCCGTTGTCGCGGACGGCGTGGACGGCGGTCTTGGGCACCGTCATCTCTTCGGGGGGCAGCTTCGACAGGTCATAAATCTTCAGGTCAATGTCGGTTTCCTTGGCAATCATCCCCGGGAACTTGCGGCCGACTTTAAGCTGCACCTCTTTGGCGTGCACGGTGCGGGTAGACAGGATTGAGATAACCAGCGCCTTGGGGCTGATGCGGGCGATCTGGCTCAGATCCGGCCCGACCGCGGTGCCTTCCTTGCCCAATTGGTGGCAGGTGGCGCACTGGGTCTTCTTGCTGGCGTCGTTGAAGATCGCCTTGCCGCGGGCGGCCTGTTCGGTAATGGCGGCGCCATCGGCTGCGAAGGCGGGTGCGCAGGCGAGGACGAGGATGGGCAGTAACATAGACTTTCCTCCAATGCCGGATGGGTGCATGCGGCTGGCCACTTGCGAAGGATCCGCAACTTCTTGAAAACGTGTAAAGGGAAACGGTGGCTGCGCGGTTTCCCCCAAACGCTCTCGGGCGTTCGGCCAATAATAGGGTGAGGCCACCCGCCCCTATGCTGCTCCTGCTCCGACTGGCGATTCTCATGACGGCCCTGACGGCTCAAGCGAGCGCGGCCCGGCAAATCCTCTTTGTGACGCACTCGGCCGGCTTCCGCCACGACAGCATTCCGGTGGCGGTTCGGGCGATGGAGGACATTGGGCGGCGCACGGGGGCATTCACGGTGACGGCGACCGAAGATCTATCGGCCATTTCGGCGGCGGGACTGGCGGCGTATGACGCGGTGTTCTTGTTTACCAGCGGCGAACTGGCGCTTTCAGATCAACAGAAGCGCGATCTACTGGCCTATGTACGGTCCGGCAAGGGCTTCGGGGGGGCGCACAGCGCCACCGATACCCTGTACAGCTGGGGGGAATACGGTGAGCTGATCGGGGCGTATTTCGACGGGCACCCGTGGGTACAGGAAGTGTCGATTGACATTGAAGACCCCGATTTTCCAGGACATCGCGGTGTAGCGCCGTCGTTTCGGATGGTGGAGGAGATCTATCAGTTCCGTGAGTTCTCGCGCGACCGGGTGCGAGTGCTACAGACATTAGATACCGCTACGGTGGATTTGCGGGCTGCGGGAGTGAATCGAGCGGACGGAGACTTCGCGCTGACCTGGTGCCGGCCGTACGGGCAGGGCCGCGTCTTCTATACCGCGCTCGGGCATTTCGACGAGACCTGGCGGAATACCCGGTTTCAACAGATGCTGGAAGGAGCGCTGCAGTGGCTGGTGGGGGATGTGGCGGCAAATGCCGCGCCGCGGACCGCCGAGGCGCCGGTGGTGACGGCGGTGCGAACGCCTGACGGCCGCGATGGGGTGCAGGCGCCGGGCGCCCTGGTGCGGATCGACGGGGTTCATTTGACGAGTGGGTCGACATTCAGGGCCGAGGGGACCGGTGCCCTGCCGCGCAGATTGGCAGGGACGCGCGTCGAGTTGGATGGGCGCCCGTTGCCGCTGCTGTCGGTTGCTCCGGAGAGAATTGAGGCGCTGCTGCCGGGAGACTTGCGGCCTGGTGGGATCGCGGCGGTTACGGTCTCGGTGGTGAACCGGACCACCGTGCCGGTGACGGTACCGATTGCGGCGGCAGCGCCTACATTATTGGGTGGCGTGCGGTTAAACGGGGCACTAGTGCTGTATGCGACGGGGTTGGGCGAAGTCACGCCGGCGGTGGGGGATGGGCAGGTAACGCCTTTGGCCCCGCTGTCGGTATTGCGGCAGATGCCGGTGTTGCGGGTGAACGGAGCTGAGGCGACCGTGTTTTTTGGCGGACTGGCGCCGGCGCTGATTGGGGTTTACCAGGTGAACGCCATGGCGGGGGACCTGGAAGGCGCGCTGGAGGTGGAGTTGGAGACGGCGGGCGTGCTGTCAAACCGCCTGGTCATCCCAGGTAGTCAAACAGGCTCCGCCGCGGATTCTGTGCTCGGGCAGTGAAGGCGGCTTCCAGATGCATGCGCGACTGGCTTAATTCGAGGGCGGCGGCGGCCAAGTCAGCCTCTTCGACATTGGCAATCTGCGCCTTGAGGCTGAGTTGGAGTTTGGAGGCGGCGTTGATGGACTCCGTAACGCGATTCTGCTGCAGGCCGTAGGTGGTCAGTTTGGTGTTGAGGTAGACGCCGGCTTCGCCGAGATTGTGCAGCGCCTGTTCCATGGTGGGGATGGTGGGGTCTGGCGGATCCGGAGGGTTATCGATGGCGAGTAGGGCCCGGCGCATCCCATTGACGGCGAGAAAGATGTTCTGTTCGTCGTTGGCGCTGTCGAAGATCTCGTCGGCGGTTTGGGCGACGGAGAACTCAAGGCCGCTGGCATCGGCGACGCGGCGGGTGCTGGCCGATCCCTGGTAGGTGCTGACGCCCTTGGGGACGGCGAGATCGACGGTGTAGGGTGCGGCCTGATCATTATCGCCGCTGAAGATATAGCGGCCTTCGACGGCTGTGGAAGCGACGGCGACGAGGCGTTCGAGGACGCCTTCGAGTTCCCCGGCCAGTTGCGTACGGGCCGATTTGCCGAGCGTGTTGCTGGCGCCTTGCGAGCCGAGGGCACGCGCCCGTTCGAGCAGCGATACGGCGTTGCCGATGGCGGCTTCGGCGGTATCGACTTCGGTTTTCACGCGGCCAAGATTGATGCTGACCTGCTCGACCATGTCGAGCGCGGCGCGGGAGCCAAGCAGGCGGCTGACGTCGTCCGGAGCATCGGCGGCGGACTGAACCTTGAGGCCGGAGGTGAGTTGCTGCTGCGCCTTTTCGCTGCGGCGCTGGAGGCGGGAGATGTCCTGCAGGAACTTCTCGGTAGCGGCGTTGATCCCACTGAGCATGTCGATATTACCTCAGAATTCCCATCAAAGTGTCGGTCAGCTCGCTGAGCACTTTGAACAACTGTGCATTGGCCTGGTAGGCGCGCTGCGCTTCGACGAGCCGGGCGGCCTCTTCGTCGAGTGAGACGCCGGAGCGTTCCTGGCGGAGCGTGCGGGCCTGGGTGACCAGACCCTGCTGGACCTGCTCTTTGTCTTTGGCGCGGCTGAGGTCGCGGCCGGCGCGGGCCGCGATCTGGCCGTAGTATTCACTGAAGCTAAGGTCGCCGATTTCGTTGGAAGTGGCGAGCCGGGTCAGCGCGAGAGCGTTGCCGTTGCCACCGGGCGAGTAAGCCTCAGCGGCAGCGAGGTCACCCGGTTCGAGGGGATTGGTTTTCAGCGTGAGGGCGGAGCCCACGGTAGGGTCATAGGTGAACAGATCGAGAGTAGGGTTAGCGCCGCTGGTGTCAACGCCGGCAGCCAGGGTCTGATTGACACGGTCGGCGAGGGTGGCGGCCAGGGTGTCAAGGTCGGCAAGGTACGAAGGAATAGTTTCGGTACGCGTTTCGAAGATCCCTTTCAAGCGGCCATCGGTAAGCTGGGCGGTGATGTCACGGTCTTCGACGTCCAGCAGGCGCGGCAGGCCGGCGGAGAAATCGGCGCGAAGCGGGAAAGACTTGTCGCCCAGAACGAGCGGAGTCTGCCCGCCGAAGAAAATCTGGACACTGCCGTCCTCCTGTCGAATGGCATTGAAATCAACGAGTTCCGAGAGGTCTTCGAGGGTGGCGTGGAGGTCCGCGTCGAGCCCGGCGTCTTCGAGTTTGCGGCGATCGCTGCGAAACTCGATGTTCAGTTCCTGAATGTGGGAGGTGAGCCGGTTAACCTGATCAACGGTGTTACGGATCTGGCGGTCAGCCGAGTTGGAGGCATCGCCCAGTGCTTCGGCGTTCTGATTGAACGTGCGGGCTAGAAAATCGGCGCGTTCCAGGACTACCTGGCGGGAGGCGGGATCATTGGGATTGATGGACCAGCTGGAGACGCTGGCAAAGAAGCTGTTGAGGGCGCCGCCGACACCGGAGTTTTCCGATACGGGGAAGAAGGGCTCGATCTGAGCCAGATCGGCACTACGCTGGGCCGAGCGGCCCAAACCCTGGTTCTGGCGCCAGAGGTTGCGTTCGGTGTACTCGTCGCGGGAAGAAAGCAGCGCGCCGGCATCGACGCCTCCGGTGAGCGAATTGCGGGGGTCGAAGCGGCGAGGGATGAACTGCAGTTGCTGGCGGGCAAAGGCGGGGGAATCGGCGTTGGAGACGTTGTTCTGGATGACGTTGAGCGACTTCTCATACGCCTGCATGGAACTGGTGGTGGAGATGAGGGTGGAAAAGAGGCTCATAGGACGTCAACCCTCCACGGCAAGGCGCAGGCCGGAAGCAGGAAGAAGCGCGGGAGCCGAGCCATCGGCCCCATAGCTTGCACCGGGATCGAGATGGAGGCTGGAGCAGAAGGTGCGTAGCAGACCATCGTGCACCTGGGCTGCCTGGTCATGTGCCGCGGCGGCTTGGCGGAGTTGGCGTGCCCAACTTTGCAGTTCGGAACTGGCGCCGAGCGCGGAACTGGCGCCGATCGCGGCGGCGGCTTCGAGTTGGGACAGGGCTTCACGGAGCGCAATGGCAGACTCGGCAGGGTCAGCCCAGCCGCCGGCCGCAGCACGCTCGAGGGCGGACTGTGCGGCGCGAATCCGTTCGGCCGCCGGGTGCAGTTGCATCGGGGCACTCCTTCCGTTAGATCTTGCCGAGGGCTTCGTCGACGAGCTTGCCGGCGACAACGCCGGAGTCTGGCTGATAGGTGCCGGACTGGACGGCCTGTTGGAGTTGGGCGACTTTGTCGATACGTTCCGGGGTATCTTCGAGGTCGGTGCGCAGCGCCTGGCTGAGGCCGGATAGCTGGACGCGGTCGCCATCGCCTGAGGTGGTCTCGATGCGGTTTGGACTGCGGCTACCGGTTAATTCTTCGGCGCCGCCGGTGCGATTGGTGGAGCCGAGCCCAGATGCTCCGGTGTTTCCAAGTCCCTGCAGGTTCTGATCGTTGATTCTCATGGTGGCCTCCTCAATTGTCTGCCAACGTCTGTTGGCCCTCCAGGATCTCCTATCCTTCCGTGGCCCCGGACTCCGCCGGGTGGTTTATTCCTCCCCAGTACTCTCATCGGCGGTAGTTTCGTTTTCGTCAAAAAAATTTCGCTGGAGATGGGTGTCCCAATAGTGCGTTTGACGACTATTAGGACACTACCGGTCGCCCCAACCGGGACTTGTATGCACAGGTTATAGTTAAACTAGGGCCGGAGGGCAGCCGCACCGGCCCTCCACTAGGGTGTAGGAAAATCCGACAAACTTCTGCCAGAACCCACTTGCCCGCAAAATTTCCCATGGCCCGTCCCGTCAGGCTGAACACCGCATTGACGCCGTAACCCCTGTCATCATATGTTGGCAGGGTCTTGCCCCAGCCACTCCAGCACGACCCGCGTTCCGTACCGCTGAACGGTGGCCCCGAGGTTTCCTCCGTCCGCAAAGCCCTCGAAATCCTCGCCTCCTTCTCGCTCGAACGCCCCGTCTGGACCCTCTCGGCCCTCTCCCGCCACCTCGACCTTCCCAAGAGCACCGTTCACAACCTGCTCCGAACCCTGCAAACCTTCGACTTCGTTCGCCAGGACCCCGAAGCCCGAAACTATCGACTCGGCCCCCGCGCCCTCGAAATGGGTCTCGTCTTCGCGCGCAGCACCGAGATGCTCGCCGGCGTCCGCCCCTTCCTCCGCCGCCTCGCCGAACACACCGGCGAAACCATCAAAATGGGCATCCTCTCCAATGACCGCGTCCTCATCGTCGCCGCCGTCGAGTCCGCCCACCAACTCCACACCCGCGGCGACACAGGCACCCGCTGGCCGCTCCATTCCACCAGCCTCGGCAAAGCCATCCTCAGCGCCCTTCCTGAAGACGAGGCCCGCCAGATGGTCGAGCGCTACGGTCTCCCCGCCGTCACCCCGCATACCGCCACATCCTGGGAATCCCTCGAAAGAGATCTACGCCAGATCCGGACCCGCGGCTACGCGCTGGATCTCGAAGAAAACGAACGCGGCGTCCGCTGCGTCGCCGCTCCCGTCGTCGACCCGCTCCGCGGCTCCATCGCCGCTATCAGCGTGTCCGGCCCGAAGGTCCGTCTCGAAGACGACCGCCTCGTACAACTGGCGCGCGACGTCGTTGCCGCCGCCCGCAGCATCCGCGCGCAAGCGCAAGTGGAGGAATCATAAATGAGTATCGAACGTCTGCACGGCATCATCCCGCCGCTCGTCACCCCGTTCCGCGAAGACGGAACCATCGATGAGGCGCTCCATCGCGCCGAAGTCCGCTACATGGTCGAACAGGCCGGCGTCCACGGGCTCGCCGTCTGCGGCAGCACCGGCGAGGGCCACACCCTCACTACCGCCGAAACCCGCCAGATCGTCGCCTGGACCGTCGACGAGGTCCGCGGCCGCATCCCCGTCATCGCCGGCATCATCGCCAACAGCACCGATGCCGTCGTCGAACGTGCCAAAGCCGTAGCCGACCTCGGCGTCGCCGCCCTCCAGGTCACCCCTGTCCACTACGTCTTCCGCCCCGACGACGAGTCCATGGTCCGGCACTTCGACGCCATCGCTACCCGCAGTGGCATCCCCGTCATCATCTACAACGTCGTTCCCTGGTCCTATCTGCTGCCTCCGCTGCTCACCCGCATCCTCCGCGATGTGGACGGCGTCATCGGCGTCAAGCAAAGCGCCAGCGACATGAAGGCTCTTGCCGACCTCCTGCTCCTCATCGAAGAAGCCGGCATCGCCGATAAGGTCCGCATCCTCTCGGCTGTCGACGCGCTCCTCTATCCCTCCTTCCAGATCGGCTCCCACGGGGCCATCGCCGCCGTCCTCTCCGCCGCACCCGAATGGTGTGTTGCCCTCTGGAATGCCGTCCAATCCGGCGACTCGACAACAGCCCTCACTCTCCACAAGCAGTTGCTCCGCCTGTGGAACGCCATCGATGC
>JAEUQF010000461.1 GCA_016789745.1 Bryobacterales bacterium | reverse complement strand
ATGCAGCACCGTCGCCTGCAGATCATGCGGATGCACGCGCTTATCCACCGCGCGTAATCCGAAATCGTCGGTCGCCCCATAAGCCAGCCCGCCCTTGATCCCGCCACCGGCCAGCAGCGTCGTGAAGCCATGCACGTTATGATCGCGCCCCTGGTTCACTCGCAGTTGCCCGGCGCTCTGGATCATCGGCGTCCGCCCAAACTCACTGCCCACGATTACGATCGTGTCGTTGAACAACCCACGCGCCTTCAGATCCTCCACCAGCGAGGCGATAGCCGGATCCGCCTCCCGCGCCAGCCCCTTGTGCGACCGGATGTCTTCATGGCTGTCCCATGGCTGCGAATTGCCGAAGTACACCTGCACCATGCGCACGCCGCGCTCAATAAGCCGCCGTGCTAACAAACAGCCGCGCCCGAAATCCGTGTCGCCATACCGCGCCCGCGTCGGTTCCTCTTCCTTGCTCAGGTCGAACGCCTCCGGAGCCTCCATCTGCATCCGGAATGCTACCTCCATCGCCTGCACACCCGCCGCCAACTTCGGCTGCGCTTCAGACCTCCCCAGATACAGCGCATTCAGCCGGTCCAGCAATCCCAACTGCTTCTGCTGCTCGTCCCGGCTCAGACTCTCATTGCGAATGTTCTGCACCAGTTTCTCCGGCGTGCGTTCCTGATTCGGGATATACGTACCCTGATACTGATTCGGCAGAAAGCCCGAACTCCACAGCCGCGGACCCATCACCGGGTACCCCGGGCACAGCGCCAGAAAGCCCGGCAGATTCTGATTCTCCGTGCCCAACCCGTACGTGATCCACGACCCCATCGACGGCCGCCCCGCCAACTGATGCCCGCAGTTCATCAGCATCAGCGAAGGCCCGTGATTCCCGTTGTCCGCATAGCAGGAACGAATCACCGCGAAATCGTCAATCAGCCCACCCACCCGCGGAAAAATCTCCGCGACTTCAATCCCGCTCTGCCCGCGCTTCTCAAACCGATAGGGCGACGCCATCAGGTTCCCCGTGGCGCTGTCGGTGGCCACCTTCGGCCCCGGAAGCGGCTGGTTGTGCCGCCGCGTCAACTCCGGCTTAGGGTCGAACGTATCCACCTGCGACAACCCGCCATTCAGAAACAGAAAAATGACACGCTTCGCCTTCGCCGGATGATGCGTCGTCGCGCCGGCCGCCGTCCCCGCCAGCCCAACCGCGCCGAAGCCGCAACCCATCATCTGCAGTGCATTGCGTCTGGTCATTTTCGTTCCCTCATTTTACAGCGCTGAACTCAGCCGCACTCAGCAGCACCTGTGCATACTGCGGCCACGGCTTTCCATCCGCGCCCAGAAACTCCAGCCCCAGCCGCACCTCTTCGTCCGTCGCCGGCCGCCCGTACAACCGCTCATACGCAATGCGGATCCGCGCCGCATCCTCGTTCGCCTCACGCCCCAAGCGCTCCGCCAGCGCCTTCGCCTGATTCGCCACAAACGGGCTATTCATGAAGAAAAGCCGCTGCATCGGCCCCACCGTCACCGTCCTCTGCTCGGCCGACGCATTCGGATCCGGGAAGTCGAAGATCGCCAGCGTCCGATCCGGTTGGGACCGGCTCACCGTCGCATAGATCGTGCGCCTCTGGAACGTATGGCTCAGCGGACCCGCCGGCCCACCCACCGCGCCGTCCAATCCTCCGGACACAAACAGCAGCGAATCCCGTAGCGACTCCGCATCCAGCCGTTCCCGCACGTTCGCCCGCCACAGCAGCCGGTTCTCCGAGTCCTTCGCCGCACTCGCCGCCGGCTCCTCATCCGACGCCAATTGATACACCCTCGACAACAGCATCTCCCGATGCAGCGCCTTCAATGACCAGCCCGACCCCACCAGCCGCGACGCCAAATAATCCAACAACTCCGGATGCGTGGGCCGATCGCCCAACTGCCCGAAGTTACTGGTCGAACGCACCAGCCCTTCTCCGAAGTGATGCTTCCAAAGCCGGTTCACCATCACCCGCGCGGTCAGCGGATTCTCCGCCGACGCAATTGCATTCGCCAACTCCAATCGCCCGCTGCCCTGCGCAAAGGCCTTCGGCTCTCCTTCACACAGCACACTCAGGAATCGGCGTGGCGCCTCTTCTCCCAGGTTGTTCGCATCGCCGCGAATCGCAATGCGCGTATTCGCAGGCTTCTCCGCCTCCCGCATCACATGCACGAAGGGATACGCCGGTGGCACGGCTTTCTCCAACGTCTTCACCTCTGCCCGCAGCGTCTCCAGATACTGCTTCCATCGCGGATCCAGAAACCGCTCCACTTCCTTCGGCCCGTAATAGTACACGCCGCCCGGGAACCGCATGTCCTCGATCTTGTATGGCGCCGATGCCACATCCCGCCAGAAATAAAACCGCTCAATGGGCAGCGCATCCACCAGCGTGGAGATCACCTTTCCCGTATCTTTCATCCCCTCCACGCCGCCCAGCTTCACATAGTTGCGATCGTCAATCGCCTTCTTCTCTCCCAGCACAGTGCGAATCGACGTCTGCATGGCAATTGCCGCGGCACGCACTTCCCTCTCCGTCACCCCGGGCCGCTTCACAGCCTCAAACCACGGCTTCAGATAGGGATGGTCCTTCTCGCTCGAAGCCAGGTACCGCTTCCAACGCGCGAAAGTCTCCCCATCCAGTTCCGCGCCTGCGTTCCCCTTCCAAGCCGCCACAAGATACTCCGCCGTCTGCGCCGCCAGGATCTCCACCACCTGCTTGGTCTGCCGGTCCAGGAACTGCTTCAACTCCTCTTGCTTGTCCGCCAGCGCCTGCTTGGCAGCCTTGTATTCCTTAACCTGCTTTTCCTCCACCAGCGGATGCTCATCCGCGGCGCTGCTCTTGAACACCCCCAGCAGCGAATAGTAATCGCGTGTCGGAATCGGATCGTACTTGTGGTCATGACACTGCGCGCAACCCACCGTCAGCCCCAGGAACACCCGCGTCGTCACATCCACCCGATCGTTATCACTCTCCCCGATCGCCTGAAACCCCAGCGCCGGCAGATGCGCCTTGCCCGGCATCAGGTCCGCCGCAATCTGCGCCTTCACGAACTCGTCATAGGGCAGATCGCGATTCAGTGACTCCACCACCCAATCGCGATACCGGTACGCATTCGCATACGGCGTATCATCGCGAGCCCCCTGCTGCCCATCGGAATACCGCGCCAAGTCCAGCCAGTGCCGTGCCCATCGCTCCCCATACCGCGGCGAAGCCAATAGCCGGTCCACCACCGCTTCAAACGCACGCGGCGATTCGTCCGCCAGAAACGCCCGCACTTCTTCCGGCGTCGGCGGCAACCCGGTCAAGTCAAACGTCACACGCCGCAGCAGCGCCCGCTTATCCGCAACCTTCGCCGGCTCCACTCCCTCCCGCTCCAGTCGCGCCAGCACAAACCGGTCGATCGGCGTGCGCACCCACTCGCGATTCTTCACTGCCGGCAACTCCGGCGCCTTCACCTTCTGGAACGACCAGAACGATCGCTGCCCACTCTGCGCCCCAGCCTCCGGCCACACCGCGCCCCCGGCAATCCACGCCCGCAGGTCCGCAATCTCGTTCTCGCTCAGTTTCGCCTTCGGCGGCATGCGCAGCTTCGCGTCGCCATACTGCACAGCCCGAAACAACAGGCTTTCCTCCGCCTTCCCCGCTACAATCGCCGCCCCTGACTTGCCGCCTCGCATCGCCCGTTCCCGCGAATCGAGACGCAACCCACCCATCTCCGTCTGGGCATGACAAGCCAGGCAATTCTTCGCTAAAACCGGCCGGATGCGCGTCTCAAAAAACTCCGCATCCTTCGCGTCCAGCAGGCTGACCGACACCACAAACACCAGCAAACCAATGGGCATTGTCGATGAGTTTAACCCATCCCCCTATTCGCTACCATCAACCCATGCGCGGCATCCTCTTCGACATGGACGGCGTCCTCTACAACTCCGCCGAACTCATCCCCGGAGCCGTCGAAACCGTCCGTTGGGTCCGCAAACATTCCATCCCTCATTTGTTTGCCACCAACACGTCGTCGCGCGACCGCTCCGCACTTGTCGAAAAGCTTCACGGCTTCGGTATCCCCGCTGTCGAAGACGATCTCATCACCCCAGCTTCCTCTGCCGCCGAGTGGCTCCGGCAATCCGCCGTTGGCCCCATCGCCCTCTTCGTCCGGCCCGCCACCCGCCGCGAGTTCGCCGGCCTCGCCTGTCTGGATGACAACGCCGAACAAGGCGCCGCCCACGTCGTCATTGGCGATCTCGGCACCCACTGGGACTACGCCACCCTCAACCGCGCCTTCCGCCTGCTTCACCACAACCCCGGCGCCCAACTCATCGCCCTCGGTATGACCCGGTACTGGCTTGCCTCCGATGGCATCTCGCTCGACGTCGCGCCCTTCGTCGCCGCCCTCCAACATGCCACCGGCCGCGTCCCTATCGTGCTCGGCAAACCCGATGCCCGCTTCTTTCTCTCCGCCGCGGAGCGCCTGCGACTCCCTCCCGCGGAAATCCTCATGATCGGCGACGACATTGACGCCGACGTCGGCGGCGCGCAGGCCGCCGGACTGAAGAGCGCTCTCGTCAGAACCGGCAAGTTCCGCCCCGCCGATCTCGACGGCGCCGTTCGCCCCGACGTGATTTGGGACTCCGTCGCCGACCTACCGCGTTGGTGGCAGAACACCGCGCGCTGACAACAGCCGCGCCACCACCTCATGTCCTCGCGTGTTCGGATGAATGCCGTCCAGCAGCAAATCGTTCAGGCTCTGCCCAGCAGTGGCGGCGTACTCGCGGAACGCGGCGTCCACATCCACCAGCACCACACCCTGCTGCCGCGCCACTTCGCGAATCGCTTGCAGATACGGCTCCCGGCCCGCGTTGAACCCCATCGGCTCCCCGGGCTGATACGGAGCCTTCCCGTACATCGCCGTCATCTTCTCCGTCCACGCCAGCGGGTTGAACGTCATCAGCACCACCCGCGCCCCTGCGCTCTTCAGACTCTCCACAAAGTACGTCAGGTTCTCCCGAAACCGCGCCACCGTTACCCTTGCCGATTTCGCCGGTGGCGACTTCCACACATCCACCGTCGAGTCATTAATCCCAAACTGAAGGATCACCACATCGGGCTTTACTGCCAGCACATCGGCGGCGAACCGCTCCCGCCCGTGTTCGGTCGTATTCCCCCGAACGCCGCGGTTCACCGTTTCCCGCCCCACCGCGCGAATCTGCTCGCAGTAAGGCACCACGCCCTCCCGTGGCGCCGTCGTCGAATCCCCAAAACACACGATCCGCGCATCGCCGGCCCACCCCGCCGTGACCACCCAAAACATCATCCACAAAGTGTTCATTGTCGACAGTAGGTATACTCTAGCAGGAAGCTCTATGCGGAAGCCCTCGCCATTCTCGCCCATGTTGGTGAGCACCCTCAAAGAAAACATCGCCCAGGTCATCACCGAAGCCATCTTCAGCGGCAAGCTCAAACCTGGCGAGCGTCTCAACGAAAGCCAACTTGCCCGCGACCTCCAAGTCTCCCGCGCCCCCATCCGCGAAGCCCTCCAACACCTCCAGGAACAGGGCCTCGTCATGAACAGCCCCCGCCGCGGTATGTTCGTGGTCCTCCTGGAAGATGACGACATCTCCAAAATCAACAGCGTCCGTCTCATCCTCGAAGCCGAAAGTTTCCGCCTCGCCCGCACACACCTCACCAAACCGGAAGAAGCAAAACTCCTCCAACTCCTCGAACGCCTCGAGAAAAGCGAATCCGCCGCCCCCAGCATCCGCGCCCGCTACGACTTCGACTTCCACCGTGCCATCTGGCGCCTCAGCGGCAATGAGTACCTCGAACGCACGCTGCACGGACTCACCGCTCCCCTCTTCGCCCACAGCGTGCTCCGCATCATCAAGAGCGAAAAGGTCCGCCACATCATCTACTCGCACCGGCCGCTGATGGCCTTTCTGCAAGGCCGCTCCAAACACGAAGCCGAAGAGGTTATCGCCGAACACCTTCGCGTGCCGTGGGTGCGCCCCGAGCGCTTTTCCAGCCTCGCGGCCTCCGAGTAACGCTACCCGCCCGCCGCCACCGTCAGGTACGGCCGAACGTACTGATCCAGGATTCCTCGCACCGCGGTACGTTCCTCATCCTGCAATGCCGTCACGTAGGGCTCGCCCGTAGCCCGCTCGCAAATCTCCAGGTACCGAAGCGCCTCGTCAAATGCCCCCCAGATCGCCCCATGCCGGAAGACCTGCCACGTCGCGATCAGGTCCTGCTGCAACTGCCGCGCCCGCTCGATATCCCCACGCCGAAATGCTTCGTACAACCCCACCGCGATATGCGGGCAGATGTTGTGAATGCCCCCGATAAACCCCTCACAACCCATTTGCAGACCCACCAGGATCAAGAACTCATGCCCCGTCAGAACCGCGAAATTATCGTCCTTCCGGAACAACTCAATCAGCGTCTGCAGATTCGCGTAATCGGCGTTGCTCACCTTGATCCCACGCAAATGCGGGATCCGCTCCCGCAACTTCACCACCGTCGCCGGCTGGATCACGTTTTTCGTCAGCACCGGATTGTCGTAAAGATATACCGGCACATCCACCGCCGCCGCCACATCGGAGAAGAACGCAATCAGGTGCTCCTGATTTGCCATGAAATAGAACGGAGGCAGTAGCGAGATCGCATCCACGCCCTCTGCCGCAATTCGCCGCGCCAGCCCAACCGCCCGGCTCGTGCTTGTTTCTCCCACCCCGCCCATCACCGGCACGGCGCGATTGACTTCGGCCACAGTCGTGGCCACCGAACGCACCTGCTCATCTTCGGTCAGGAATGCAAACCCGCTCATGGAACCATTCGCAAAGATCCCATGCACGCCCGCTCCCAGCAGATAGCGGTTCAGCTTGCGCAAACCCTTCTCGTCCACCCGATCGCCCTCGAGCAATGGCGTCCCAATCGGGGGGATTGCCCCATGCAGTTTCATCTCGACGAGTTTACCGACTGTCGACAGTCTACGCAACCCGGTATACTGTTCCTTCGCACTCATGAACGCCTTCTCCTGGAACAATGCCCCACCCGGCCAGACCACCGCGATGTCTCTCGCCGTCCGCGGCACGGACATCCACCTCCCCGTCATCGCCGTCCGTGGCGCCCATCCCGGCAAAACCCTCCTCGTCTCCGCCGGTGTCCATGGCGATGAGTACGAAGGCGTCCAGGCCATCTTCGATGTCATCGCCGCACTTAATCCCGCCACCATGCACGGCTCCCTCCTCGCCGTACCCGTAGCCAATCCCCCTGCCTTCTGGAACATCAGCCGCACCAGCCCGCTCGATGACGGCAACCTCGCCCGCGTCTTCCCTGGCGACCCCAACGGCTCTCCGACGCAAGCCATCGCCTACGCCTTCGACCAACACCTCCTCGGGCTCGCTGACTTCTACATCGACCTCCACAGCGCCGGCGTCAAGTGGCTGATGCCAACCCTCATCGGCTATCACGAAGCCGACCAACAAGCCGCACCCGCGGCCGAGGCCTTCGGCGCACCCGTTATCTGGAAGCATCCGCACATCGCCCCCGGCCGCACCGTCTCCGCTGCCAACGATCGGCGTATCCCCTCGCTCTACGCCGAAGCCCGAGGCTCCGGCCGCATCCACCCTGACGACCTCCACGTCTATCGCCGCGGCCTCCATCGCCTGCTCACCCACCTCGGCATCACTCCCGGCGACCTCCCTCGGCTCCCCAACCCCATCCGCCTGACCGGCGACGGCAACATCGACAAAGGCGCCGCCGCCACCCAACGCGGCTTCCTCACCCCACGCGTCGAACTCCTCCAATCCGTCAACACCGGCGACCTCCTCGGCACGCTCCACGACCTCTGGGGCCGTGAAATCGAGCGTTTCCTCGCGCCCTGTCCCGGCGTCGTTGTCCTCATCCACGCCTGCCCGCTCGTCCATCCCGGCGAGCCTCTCTTCCTTCTCACGGAGCGCATCGCATGAAAGGCTTCGCCACCCTCGACTACATCGCTGTCGTCGTTTACCTGCTCGCCATCGCGGCCTTCGGCTCCTCCTTCTACCGCCGCAACAGCAGCGCCCGCGAATACTTCCTCGGCAGCCGGTCGATCTCCTGGCTCCCCGCCGGCATCTCCATCATCGCCGCCGACCTCAGCGCCATCTCCATCATGGGCGCCCCCGCCTGGAGCTTCAAGAACAACATGGAACTCGTCTGGGTCGCCGTCGGCTACCCGCTCATGGCGCCGCTCGTCCTACTGGTTTTCGTGCCCTTCTATTCGCGCCTCAATCTCTACACCGCCTACGAATACCTGGAACGGCGCTTCTCTCTCGGTGTCCGCCTCTTCACCAGCGGCCTGTTCCAGATGCTTCGCGGCTGGCACGTCGCCGTCGCCGTCTACGGACCCGCCCTCGTCATCAACATGGTTACCGGCCTCCCCGTCTGGGCCTGCGTGTTCATAATGGGCTTCTTCACCACCTTCTACACCACGCTCGGCGGCATTAAGGCCGTCATCTGGACCGATGTCATCCAGTTCGTCACAGTTACCACCGGGATCCTCGTCATCTTCGTCACCGCCATTGGCGCGGTTCCCGGCGGATTCCCCGCCGCCTACACCGCCGCCAAAGCTGCCGGCAAACTCAACCTCATCAACACCTCGCTCGATCCGTCGCAACTCACTACCATCTGGAGTTGCCTCGCCGGCGGCATGATCCTTTCCCTCGCTCCTCTCACCACCGACCAGGCTATCCTGCAGCGCCTCTTCACCACCAAGTCCGTCAAGGACTGTCGCCAGTCGGTCATCCTGCAAAGCATCCTCGTGGTCCCCATCACCTTCCTGCTCTACTCGCTCGGCGTCGCGCTCTACGCCTTCTACAACGCCTATCCCGACCGCCTCCACGGCCTGCCCACGAACAACGCCATCGTCCCCCACTTCACCCTCGCCGAACTGCCCACCGGCATCTCCGGCCTGGTCATCGCGGCCATCTTCGCCGCCTCCATGGCCGTCATGTCTGCCGGCATCAACTCCCTCACCACCGCCAGCACCGTCGATTTCTATCAGCGCGTCTTCCGCCCCAACGAAACGCCCGAACACTACGCCCGCGTCGGGCGTCTCGGCACCCTTATCTGGGGCTGCCTGGTGACGTTCCTCGCCCTGCTCGCCGAACATGCGGGCGACCTCGTCGTTGCCTACAACCGCGTCAGCAGTGTTCTCTCCGGCCCCATGCTCGGCATCTTCCTGCTCGGCGTACTCACCCGCCGCGCCACCTCCACCGGTGCGCTCACCGGCGCCGTCTGCGGAGGCCTTGCCGTCATTGCCGTCATGATCTGGACCAACTGGGCCTTCTTCTACCTGGGCATCATCGGCGTGTCCATCACCATCGCCATGGGGCTCGCAGTCAGCCTCTTCACGCCACCGCCTGACGAAAGGCACACGAAAGGCCTGGTCATGGGCTCGCTCGAACCCACTCCCTAAACCACATGCACATTCATAATCTCTTCAACCTGGAAGGCCGCGTCGCCGTCGTCACGGGCGGCTATGGCATCTACGGCGCCCCGCTATCGGAAGCCCTCGCCGAAGCCGGCGCCCATGTCGTCATCGCCTCGCGGAGCAGGGAAGCCTGCGAAGCCTTCGCCCAAACTCTCCGCGAACGCTCGCTCAAAGCCTCCGCCTATGTCTGCGACCAGGGCTCGGAAGCCTCCATCCTCGCCTTCCGCGATCACTGCCTCCAAACATTCGGCCACGTCGATGTTCTGGTCAACAACTCCGTCGGCCGCTCCATGCGCACGTTCGCCGACCCCCTCGATGCCTTCCGCGATTCCATGGAAGTCAACGCCACCGGCCTCTTCGCCATCTCCCGCGCGTTCCTGGAACCGATGATGGCCCGCGGCGCAGGCTCCCTCATCAACATTGCCTCCATCCAGGCCATCGTGGCTCCCGACTTCCAGAACTACGCCGGCACGTCCATGTCCACCCCGCCCGACTATCACTTCCACAAACACGGCATGATCGGCCTCACCCGCTATCTCGCCGCGCTCGGTGGCCCCCGTGGCGTACGTGTCAACGCCATCTCGCCCGGCGGCTTCCAAACCGAATCCCATCAGGAGCCCTTCATCAGCCAGTACTGCCGCCGCGTCTTCCTCGGCCGCATGGCACGCCATGACGACATCAAAGGCGCCGTCGTCTTCCTTGCCTCGGAAGCCTCCGCCTACATCACCGGCCAGAACATCGTCATCGACGGCGGTTACACCTGCTAGGGCTGACGGCTCACCTTCCCGCGAAACACCCGCGCCGACCGTTCCTTCATCTTCGGCTCGCCGCCCATCGCAATCACATCGCCTTTGTCCAACAGCAGTTCGAAGCCTGACGACGCCATCGGCGCATCGCCCACCCGCCTATAGCTATCGGCCGCGATATCGTACAGGTACAACGCTTCGCTGAAGCCCGTCGTATACCCGCCCGCCAACAAAATCGTCCGCTCATCCAGCGCCACTGCCGCCATCCCGCGCACCGGCTCCGGCAGCGGACGCAGCTTGCGCCACTCATTCTTCGCCGCATCATAAGACACCGCATCGGCGCGATTGAGCAGCGGCGCTCCCGCATCCATCGAACATCCGCCAAACAGAAACACGCGTCCGCCCGCCACCGCCGATGCCGGCATCGCCACGCGTCCATGCGGCAGCTTCGATACCGCCGTCCATTGCCCCGCACCATCGCGCCGCCAAACACCATCCGCGCACTGCGTCAAATCTGTCTGGCTCGCGCATCCGCCGAACAGATAAACGCTACCCGCCACCTCCGCCGCCCGTCCAAACACAGGATCCACCGGCGTCTCGCCAGCAGCCTTCCAAGCACCGCCCTCTAACCGCCACACGCCCCGTGACACGGCCGTCTCTCCCGTGCCGCCCAACACCTCCAGCCCGCCTCGCGACTGCACCACCGCGCCATACGCCAACGGCACCGGCAGCGCCGGACCCGGACTCCACCGGCGCCCGTCGAAACGATAAACATCCTTCAACCACCGCTTCACCCCACCGTCCCAGGTCGTACCGCCCGCATAGATCCACTGCCCGTTCACCATCCCTGTCACACCGCCCGCCACCGACACCGGCAACGCCGCCAACTCCGTCCACTCCACAGGCTTCTGCGCCATCTTCCCCCCGTCGCGATACAAATCCTTCGTCTCGAACCACGCCAGCGATGTCCGGCTCAAACCCGGCAATCCCTCACCTCCCGACACAAACCCCAGCAACACTCGCGACCCCACAAAGTGAATCGCAATGTAGCAATACCACCCATCGGGCGCCGCCAGCACGTTTCGCCGCCGAATCCAAGTGCGCCCTTCATCCCTGGACACCGCCACCGTCAATGGCGTCCGCTTCCCACCACTCTTCTCATTGGACCGGAAGCTTGCGTCCATCCCCGTGTGATCATTCCACACCGCCAGCAAATCACCCGTCTTCGGCAATCGCTTGATCGACGCCGGCGACAGCGGCGCCAGTAGATCCGAGGCCTTCGCCTCGCCCCACGTATCCCCACCATCGGAGGAATACGCAAGGTACTGGCTCCCCAACTGAGTCCGGATGAACATCATCACCCGCCCGTCCTTCAACTCCACCACGCCTGGCTCCTGAAACCCCGAGCGATTCTCCACCGGGCACTCCAACTTGCTCTTGCTGCGCTTCCACGTCTTACCCGCATCGTCCGAGTAATACACCATCGCTATCCCGCGCCCGGACCATTCCGTCGCCTTGCCCATGTGCTGCGCCACCGGCAGCAGAATCCGGCCGCTCCGCAGTTGCACCACGCGGTCATTGTTCAACACAAAATAGCCTTCATCCGGAATCGCCAATGACGCCTCACTCCACGTCTTCGCTTCATCTGTCGAAAACCGCACGTACACCCGGCAATCCACCAGGTTGTTCTTGCGCAGATAGAACAGCCCGATGCGACCATCCTTCAGCCGCAGCAGCGATACGCTCATCGCGTTCATCGTGCCTTCTCTGTCCACCATCGGAACATCCGTCGTGCTCCATGTTTTCCCGCCATCGGACGAATACCGCCCCACAATCGACGCCGCATCGTGATCCCCGCCGCCGCCGGTGAATTTCGTGTAGGCGAACAGCACCCGCCCATCCTTCAACGTGACAAACGAGCCTTCCGTATTCCGCGGATTCCCCGGACCCGGCGGCAACAGCCGCAGCACCGTCGCGCCCGCTAGCGGCGGATGCGTCTCTCCAGCCGCGATCATCGCCGCCGCCAACAACACCAGCAGTGTTCTCATGTCCCGTTCCTAAGGTACAAACAGGCGCCCGGTCGCGCTCTGTGCATCAAAGATTCCCAATGCCCGCATCGTCGTATGCGCCATCAGAATGTGCCCGTACTGGTTCGGATGGATCGCACCATCGTTCAACAGCATCAGCAGCCGGTGCGCCGGTTGCGACCGTGCCGGCACGCTCCACTCCGCGTAATGATCCACCAGCACCAACCGGTGCATCGCCGCGAACTCGCGCACAATCTCCACATATGCCGCCAGATCCTTGCGTGCAGCGTCCGCCGGATAGTGAATCAGGTTCGGCGCATGCAGCACCATCTGCGCCCCTAATGCCTGCACCCTCTCGCGGCATTCCCCCAGCGATTTGCGAAACACCTCGCGCCCCTCCGCGCCCGCCACGCAATCATTCATCCCGAAGTTCACCGACACGATCTGCGGTTGAAAACGCCCCACCCGCGCCTCGAACTCCGGCAGCATCCGGTGCAACCGGTCCCCGCTGATGCCCGTGTTGATTACCATGTCGCGCACCCGCCGCATCTCCCAGCGAATGCGCTCCGCCAGATGCTCCGGATAGCTCCGCCACCCCAACGTGTGCGACGCCCCGTGCGTAATACTATCGCCGGTGAACACCCACGTCAGCGGCTTCTTCGTATCCAGCAGCGCCTTGATTCCATCCGTCACTCCGGCCGCCTGTAGTAGCGCCGCTGCCATCCCTGTCCCGATCGCCGTTCGTCGCGTCATCTCCACCATGATGGATCAAGCCGGACCAATTCGTTGTGCTGGTCCACATAGCTGGCCGCCGGACGCAGCCCGAACCGCGTGTAGTAGAGCAGCACGCTGCCATCGGCCGCTTCGCAAAGCATCGGATAATCCCCGCGGCTTCGCGGCGCATCCGGCTGCTCTAGCGGGCCCACGCGCTTCGATGCCGTCCATGTCTTGCCGTTGTCCCGCGACAACGCGCCATACAGATACTGCCGGTAGTGTCCGGTCACTCCATTCGGATAGGCCTGGATATCGTTCCATACCAGCAGCAGATCGCCGTTCTTCAACCGGGCAATCGCGCCCGGCGAATCCGGCGCCATGAAACGGCTCGCCACTGGTTTCGAAAACGTCGCCCCGCCATCACCCGACACCGACTCCCAGAACCGCAGCGTCTGCGTACGAATCAGCATCCGTACCTGGTTCGGAGCCGATTCCACCAGTACAGGCTCAATGGCTCCCGGATGCACCACCTGCGGCCCGAACGGCACCTGCATGTCGTCCTGACCCACCTTCCACGTCGCGCCCGAATCATCGGAGTAGAAACTCACCACGCGAAACTCGCGCTGCCCTACAGCCTCGATGAAGTTATCGCTGGTATACGACAGCGCCCCCAACAGCCGCCCCGACTTCAGTTCAATGATCGAGTTGATAGCCCCCGTGTAATTGTGTCCGAAGTTCGCCCGCGCCGGCTCTGTCCACGTACTGCCCCCATCCTTTGACACTGCATGAAACAACTCGCTGTGCCCCTGGGACCGCTCCTTGTTCGCCAAGGCGAAGTACCGCACTGCGAACGCATGTACCGCCCCTTTGCGATCCACTACCGGGAACACCTGGAACGCAAAGACTCCCTTGCCCGCCGCGAATGAAAACACCCGCTCTGGTGCCGACCAAGTCGCACCATGATCGGAAGACAAGCGACGGTACACCGGAGTTACCGCGTTCTCCTTTTCCATCTCCGTGAACGGCCGCATCTCCGCATACAAGCTGATCAGCCGCCCATCGGCCAATCGCGCCGGCATGCTCAGCCGTCCTTCAAACGCAATCTCACGCGGCGGCCGCCCCTCGGCCATGAGCGCCGCCGCGCATAACAGAACCAGCCCCGCGCACCGCATTAGAATTGATACTTCGCGCCGAACTGGATGATGCGTCCCGGCCCCGCACTTTGGATGCGGCCCACAACAGCAGGGGCCGCCAAACTCGACGCCGGATTCGAGAAGCCCGGCCGGTTCAGGAAATTGAAGAACTCAAATCGCAACTGGAAACTCCCCCAACGTTCGGAGATCGGAAACCGCTTGTTCGCGCTGAAGTCCACGTTCGCCGTCCCCGGACCCACCATCACGTTGCGTCCGAAGTTGCCGAACGTGCCCACCGGGTTCTGTACAAACGCGGCGGGGTTGAAGTACCGCGCGATCTGTTCGGCCCGGCTGCGGCCGCTCGAAAGAAACGGATCCCCTACTAGGTTCGGCCGGTCCTGCCCATACGCCGTCCGCGAGTTGTCGATCCCGCTCAGCACGTTGAACGGCAACCCGCTACCCAGCGTCACAATCGTGCCCAGGTCCCACGTGTCCAGCAATTGCCGCACCACGATATTGTTCGTACCCAACGCGCTCGAAATCGAGGGCGTCGCGTATACCAGGCTGGTCACATTGCGATGGGCCTGGCTGAAGCTCGCCATGCCGCGGCTGCCGCGCATGTTCTCTGCGTCCTGCGGGACATCCGTCGCCAGTCCGTTTGAAAGATACACACTCGCAACGTCGATCGCCTTCGCCCATGTATAGGAGTTCAACAGCGTGATCCCCGAGCCGAAGGTTTTCCGGATCTCCGACTGCAGCGAATGATAGTTGCTATTGGCGATCGAGTTCCCAACCGACACCGGCCCGTACCGCAGCGGCTCGCCGGCCGCAGGCGGATTCGCCAGGTTCAGCCTCCTGCGGTTGTTCGTGTTCCCAACTGTCGACAGTGGATTGCCCGCGGCATCATTCCCCGGAATGTACGTCGCCGGATTCAACTGCTGGTAGTACTCCAGGTGGTGCGTCATGTTTCCAACCCAGGCCACCTGCAACGCAATTTTGCCCGGCAGTTGCTGCTGGATCGTGAAGTTGAACTGCTGCACCGTCGGATTCACCAGCGCCGGATTAATGCCCTGGATCGTTAACGGCTGGTAGGGCCGGAAGTTCATCGTCTTGCTTGTGGGCACCGGGAACGCCGTCGCCAGCGTCGCCGGAATCGGCTGCACCATGCTCGGCGTATCCGGCACGTTGAAGTTGATGAAGAAGGGCGCGCTGTATGCGGTCGGCACTGTCGCATCCCCCGTCGCCGAAGCGTAGAACAGCCCGTACGCCCCGCGGATACTCGTCTTGCCGTTCCCAAACACATCCCACGCAAACCCGATGCGCGGACCCCAATCGTTCTTATCTACCCGAATGACCGTGTCGGGCACCCCTTGATCGCCGGGATACAGCAGCCCTGTCGGCGCTGTCGTGAACACCTGCGATTGCCGCCCCACCTCGAACGTGGATGCCGGTGCCACCATCCCGCCCTCTACCAGCGGGATCGTCGGCAAGGCCTTGAAGGGAGTCGCCACCTGATAGCGCAGTCCCAGGTTCAGCATCAGGTTCCGCGTCAGACGGAAGTCGTCCTGCACAAACGCCGCGAAATACTTCTGCCGGTAGTCGCCGCCCAGCAGGTTCGACACAAACATGTTGTTGCGGCCGAGGTGAAAGTCCAACAGCGCATCGCCGGTGATCACGCCGCTTGCAATGAACGCGCCGTGCGAATTGCCGCTCTGCGCTGAAAACAGTTGCGAATACTTATACTCGCCCCCGAACTTCAAGCTGTGGCGCCCCTTCACCAGCGTCATCAAATCGGAAAACTGAAAATCGTGCGATGACGACAGGATGTTGTTTCCACCCGAGTTCGTCAACCGTCCCGTGATCCCCATGTGCGGAATGTCCATGTAGCGCTGCTTCGGATACACGGCGCCCAAATCGATCATCGTCGGCCCACGACCCTCGTTCGTCACGTTCCAATCCACCCGCACATACCCGAACCGGAACTGGTTCAGGAGGTTGGGCCGAATGGTGTACGTATGGTTGCCAATCGCCGAGTGCGTATTCACGTCGCTATCTTTGCCTTCGCGCCCCGTCGCGCCCACGAACGGCACCGCCAGCCTTCCGAAATCCAGCAGCGACGTCGCCAGCGTCTTATCCCGGAAATAGCTGAACGTGAACCGGCTCTTGTCGTTCTGGTTGTAGTCCGTCTTAAACAGATACTGGTGATTGTTCACCGGCTCGGAGAATGCGCCCAGAAACCGTCCGTCGGCGCTGTTCGGCAACGGCAGTAGCTCAATCGCTTTCGATGCCACCGGGTCCAGCCGGTTCCGCGGCACGATGTTGCCCGGAAACGGCGCCCGCGCCAGCGGGTCGGTCAACGCCCGCGGATTGCGCGAGTAATCGCCCACACGTTCCAGCGCGGTCGGCGGCGTTGCCGAGGTCGTCGCCCGTCCCTGCCGCACCTTCATCCACTGCGCCGTCCCGAAGAAGAAGACCTTGTTCTTCACCACCGGGCCGCCACCACTGAAACCAAACTGGTTCTGATTGAGCGGCGCCACCGTCGGCAGGAAGAAACTCCGCGCCGCGAACGCGCTATTCCGATTGAACGCAAACGCCGTCCCATGAAACTCATTCGTCCCCGACTTTGTAATCACGTTCATTACGCCGCCCGGATTCTTGCCGAACTCCGCGCTGTAGTTGTTCGTGATAAACCGGAACTCCGCGATCGCATCCGGATTCGGGTAGTTCAAGCCCGTGTTCATGCGCATCCCGGAATACTCGCCCCCGTCCAGGTTGTACTGCGTCATCTTCAACCGATTGCCATTCACGCTCATCCGCGTCGCATCGCGTTCGTCATTGCCCACCATTGTCGTGTGCACGCGTTCGCCGCTCACGCCCGCCACCAGCGTTGCCAACTGCAGCGGATTCCGTCCGTTCAGCGGCAATTCCACAATCGGCCGCTCCGTGATCAACTGCCCGACTTCGGTCGTCTGCGTGTTCACCAGCGGCGCGCCCGACGTTACCTCGATTCGCTCCGCCGCGGCACCTACTTCCAGGCTCACGTTGATGCCCGCCACCTGCTGATTCGCCAGCGTGATGTTCGACAACTCGAACTTCTTGAACCCCGCCGATTCCACCGTCAGCCGGTACACGCCAATCGGCAGCAGGTTGATTGCGTAGGCCCCGTCGCCGCCGGTCTGCACCGTCACTGTCAAGCCCGTATTCGTATTCGTTGCGTCCACCTTTGCATTCGGCACGGCCGCGCTGGTGGGGTCCGTCACAATACCTCGGATCGACGCGGTGGTCTGGCCGAAGCCCGTCGCCGCGAGCAGAAATAGGAAACCGCAGCACACAAAGCGAGTCATCTTTTCTCCCTGGTACCGCCTGCCAACTGTCGACAGAATGCGGTTTGGTCCGTTATACACTACCCGTTACAGCCCGTCAATGCCCCTGTCCTACACCCCGAGCGTCTTGTAGAATTCCTTCAACCCACCCACCTGCGTCTCCGTCCAGTACGGCTCCGGCGGACGCAGATACCGCTGCGCCGTCCCGAAATGCGCCATCGTCGCTCGCCAGAATCCATGCGAAAACCGAGCGAAAAACGGGATGTCCTGCCGGTTCATCACATCCCGTGCCGCCGACAGATCCCCCTTCCCGCAAGCCGACCAGAACCGCCGTGGCACCTCGGGTGCAAACGTCGAAAAGGTGCTGTAATACGCCTTCATCCCCAAGTCGCGGAACATCAGGTACCGCGATTTCTGTCCACCCCCAAAAATGTTCAGCCGGTCGCGGTACAGCGAGTAGACCTCCGCCGAATACATCGGCGGGTACTCCTCCTTATAGGCCACGACGCTCTCGATTCCCACCAATCTCTTCAATAGCGGCAGGGGCACCTGCCCATGCAGCACAATCCCCAACCGTGTCGCCTTCGCGATCGCCGTGAAGTGCGCATACACAGTCTCGTCATTGCCAAACGCCGGCAGAAACACCTGCAGCGCATCGGCGCCGGCGGCTTCGGCATGCTTGGCGTAATCGACGCACTGGCCCGTCCACCACTGCCCCGTCGCCGCGATCACCATCCCACGCCCGTTCACGGCCTTCACCAACCCGCTTGTCAGTTCGCGGATCTCCGTGTACGTCAACCGGTCGTACTGGCTGTTGCCCGCCGTCAGCGCGAACACCGGCGACCCGGCTTTCAACCCGCAATCGACAATGCGCCGGATTGCGGCGTAGTCGATCGAATAATCGCTGTTGTAAACCGTGGGAACGGAACACACGGGCCCGATCATCTTCTCGCGAAACGCAGCGGGCGCCACCGCTGCCCGCGCACTGCGCGGGGCAAGGAGGGCACCAATCGAAAGGGGAACGAAGCTTCGGCGTTGCATAAAGAGGTGACACCAGGATAGACCCGCAGAGTGCATTCTGTCGACAGTTTGCGTATACTCATTTCTTCCACCATCATGCTTCGCCACGCTCTCCTCCTTGCTCTCGCTGCCACCTGCTCCGCCGCTTCCTTCGACACCGGCGCGGTCATCACCGGCGACGGCGGCGCCCACCGCCAGAGCGCCTACCCCGTCATCACCCGCATCGCCAAAGGCCGCCTTGTCACCGCCTTCGCCGTGATGCCTAAGGATGGCCCCGATCCCTACATCGCCGCCAGCATCTCCGACGACAATGGCCGCACCTGGTCCCCACCCGTCAAAGCCCTCGACATCCCCGCCATGAACGATGCCGACCCCACCCTCCTCTGGGACGGCCAAAAGCTTTTCGTCTACTCCACCACCGTCCCGCTCAAGCGCACCCTGATTGCCTCCAGCCAGATGTTCTACACCACCAGCGCCGATGGCAAGGCTTGGTCCAAACCCGCCGAAATCCCCATGCCCTGGAAGTATTCGGTCGGCAAACGGCACCGCTCCTTCACCCTGCTCGACGGTTCCCTGATCATGCCCATCTCCTGGGACCTTTGGGCGGAGCGCGGCACGCCCGCCCGCACCGAAGGCGAGATGAACCTCGCTTCCGGCGTCTTCAAATCAAAGGACGGCATCAACTGGCGCGCCTTTGGCTGGATCCACACCACGGACCCCAAAGTGCTCCCCTCTTCCACCGGCGGCCTCTGCGAACCCGCCCTCGTCGAACTCCAGTCCGGCGAACTCTATATGCTGCTGCGCTCCGGCACTAACCACCTTTACGAAACGCGCAGCAAAGACAACGGCGTCACCTGGGACACACCGAAACCCAGTGCCCTAGTCAGCCACAACACGCCCGCCGGCCTCTGGCGCCTGGATGATCGCCCCAACGAAATCATCGCCATCTTCAACCACTCGCCGCTCACCCGCTATCCGCTCAGCGTCGCCCTCTCCGCCGATGGCGGCCACACCTGGAGCACTCCTCGCGCCGTCGCCACTTCCAACGGCCCGCAGGTCTCGTACCCAAACATTGTCCAGGCCGCCGACGGCCAGTTTGTAGCCGTCTGGCAGGCCCAACGCGAAGACGGCGGCCGCGACATCCGCTGGGCCCGCTTCGATCGCGATTGGGCACTCGGCAAATAGCCGCTATTCTTCCAACCGCTTCTCACCCAACCCGCGCACCGGCACATTGTGCCGCTTGGCATAGCCTCGAATAATACCCGCCAGCGACTCCCGCCACGCCGGCAGCCCAATGCTCCGCTCCGGCGCAAACATATAGCCCAGATCCGGCGTGCGATCGGCCCAGTGATCTTTCGTGTCGTCCAAAACGTGCACGAACTTCCTTCCCCCCACCGACATGCCCTTCGGCCACCAACTCTTTTCGAACACCCCCTGCACGTTCTTCCAAACCGCCTCGGCCTCCTGCTGTGTCGCACCTGTCAAGCGATGCGCCTCCACCAGATGCGCCACCGCCTCCGCGGCCTGGTCCCGCATCGCCGCCCGCTCGGCCCTTTGCAGCGCCTGCTCGGCCGCAGTCATCGCCGACAGTAACTGCCAGTGATGCCCAATCAACCGTGCCAGTGCATGAAACACCTCCAAGCTATGCTGATTCCGGTCCGCTGCCAGCATGTTCTCCAGCAGCGCGTGTTGCAGCCGGTCATTCTCCAGCCGCCACGCCGGCACGCTCTCCAGGAACGTGCGGCTCCGCGCTCCATACCGCGGCTGCACGGCCAGCGTCACCGCATCCGGTAAGGCCGGCGGCGGCAGCGTCAGATCGTGCCGCGCCGTGCCAATCTTCGGACCATCGGAATTCCCATAGCCCGAAGCCCTCGTCCGCGACACCACCCGGTCCCAACTGCGCTGCCAATGCCGCGCCTGCTGCTGCAACCCGCGGTACACGTCCACCATCCCCTTCGCCCCCGCGCCATAGTAGACCTGCAGGAACTCCGCCGCATGCTGTTCGGGTCCGGGCGTGCCCGCGTGCCAGGCCCATCGCGCCACCGCGCTCCATCCCATCCAGAACGTCTCGCTGTGCAGTCCCGAATCGCCCCACGCCGCCGCGAATGCCCCAATCGGATTGATCCGCGAGGCCCGCGTGCCCGCCGCGAACGTGCGGTACACCTGCCCCAACCTGCCCGACGTGTACACCGATTCGTACTCGCCCAACGGCGTGCCCGGCGGTATGGCCTGAATCGCGAAATGATCGGGAAAGAGAAACTCCGCGCCCTGCGTCGAGCTGTATATCAGCTGCCGCATCCCCTTGCGCCGCTCGATCTCCACGAACTCCTCTTCCCCCACCACGCCATCAATCACACCCGCCGGGATCTTCTCCAGATCCTTCGCCAGCAGCGGATACTCCAACCACGCCAGCATGCGCCGCCCCTTCGATGCCAGGTGATCATGCGCCCGTCGGTCGAACTCCGCCAGAATCGCGCTCCGGTTCTCCGGCGTATAAGGCTGCTTGCAGTTCTTCCCGATCCCGGCATAGTAAACCTCATCCGTCGACACAAAGAAGTAGTCCACGCCCTTGGTCGCCGCGATCAGGTCATCGAACATTTCAAAGATCAGCTTGTAGGTTTCCTCCAGGCACAGGCACGCCTGGTAGTTATTCCCATCGGCTTTCAAATGCGCGAACTTCGGATGCTTCAGTACGTACGCGAAGTGCGCGGGCGCCTGCAACACCGGAACCACTTGGATGTGCCGCTCCAGCCCGTAGTTCACAATCTCCTGTAACTCCGCCGGCGTGAACGCGCCCGGCGCGCCAATCTCCGGATGCGAAGGATACGCGAACTTATCCTCAATCTCGAAGCCAATCATGTTCGCCTTGAACCGCGCCGCCCAATCCAAATAGCGCTTCAATGCAGGCATGCGGTCCTGGTGATGCTTGCTGTCCCAATGGAGGAAGCGCAGCGCCAGTTGCGGCCAATCCTCCACCTCACACGCCGGCACCACGATCTTCCCGCGCGCTGCTTTTGCCAGTTGCACCAGCGTCTGCACGCCGTAGAAGAGCCCGGCCTCACCATTACCCGTGATCTCGATCAATCCCGCCGCCACCCGCAGCCGGTACGCCTGAGCCGCTACTTCCTGCGGCATGCCGCTCACCGCGCCCGCCGCCACCCGCAGCCGGATCGCGTTGCGCGTCGCTCCCGCCGCGCGCTGCAACCCCACTCCGTGAAAGCTCTCGAAATCCGACGCCAGCCAGCGCGCCGCCGCCGTATCGCCGGCGTCAATCGTCCACGTTCCATCCACCGTCACATCCGCCGAGCCCAACGTCACCCGCTGCGGCGTCGGCACTACTGCGTGTCCCCGCAGCAGCAGCGGCGTCGGTCCCACCTCGGCCGCCAGCAGCGCCGTCACAACCATCGCAACCAGCTCGCACAGCATCGTCACCCCCTCTCGTATCGCACCACCACCGAACTCGCCAATCCGCGCCGCCCGAACGCATCCTCCGGCGTCACTTCCAGCCGATTGTCACCAGCCCGTAGCCGCCAGGAAAACCGCGACTCCACCGGCTGCGCCGCCCCATCATCCACCCGCCGCACAAACCGTCGAAAATGCGGCTGCGTGTGCCCGCACTCCAACTGCACCGTATCCTCCGCCGTGCGCACCATGCGGAACGCCGCCTGGTTCAGCGTCCACCACAAGTCGCGCTCCCGCGTATACCAGCGGGTCGCCTCTTCCGGTAGCGGTGTCTGTGCATCCACATAAATCGGATAGCCTTCGAACCCCACCGCGCCCTTCCCGAAATTCGAGAACCGTGGCGCCACTTGCGAATGGAAATCATTGCGCGGCGTCAACTGCAGCCAGCCCGCGCTCATATAGCCGTGATCCCATTCCCAATCCCACGCGCCTTTCTCGCCGTACACATACCCGCCCGTCTCGCAGCGCACCGGATGCTTGCCACGCAGCGCCTTCAGCCGGTCCTCATGTAGATGCCGCCCATGCGCCAACTGCTCCCCCGGCTTCAGCACCGTAGCCAGATACCTCCGGTGCAACTCCAAAATGCTAAACGGCCTGCCCGTTTGCTTATCCGTGTAATAGGTATCCAGCGAAGGATCGAAGTATACCCACTTACCCAGCGAGTTCAGCCAGATCTCCGGCACCTCGTGCCCGGTATCCCGCACACCCTCCATCGCCCAGTGCCGTCCGTGCCAGCCCAACGCCGCGGCCGCCGCCAGAAAAACCTCGCAGTAGCTCATGCAGTGTCCGAGGATGGCACCGCCCTCGCGCTCGCTCATCACCTGCCGCACGTGCCACGGATACGCCTGCCCAGCCGCTTCCCAGGGCCCCGGCCGCAGGTTCTTCCGGCTTGCCACCCAATGCAGCACTGCCCGCAATTGCTCCAACTCACCCGCATGCGGCGCGATGATCGTGTCCAACGCGAACGTCTTCCGCAGCCACACCAGATCCGCCTGGTCCGCGCGTTCATAGCCGAACACCAGCGGCGACCGGACCAACTGCTGCATCCGGTTCTGCACCATCTCTATACGACCAGCAAACGCCCGCCGTTTCACGCTGCCGACCATCCGCACGCCGCGAATCGAGGGTGCCTCCGGACCAAGCTCCATCCGTAGCTGGCAGTAGCGGCCCACCGGCGAAAAGCCCGATCGCGCCTCCTGCCACCCACTCCACTCCTTGCCTTCAAAGTAGGTGCCGCCACTTCGCACCTGTACCCGCACACCCTTGGCTGCGTCCACGGCCACCCGCGCCGCGCCTACTGCCGCCGCACCGGACAGCAGCGCATTCCCGCCAAGATCCAACACATCGGTCACCACTACCCCCGTGCCGCCGGCCTTCGCATTCCGCCCATCCCACACCAACGCGTTGCCATCCAGCAGCACGCGCGACGCCTCCAGGCCTTCATACAAGGCGCGCGCGTCCAACTCAACCAGCACCTCGCCCTCGGTGCCGTAAACGGCCCCCGCCGATGCCCCCAAGAAAACCCTCCGGCTGAGATACTTCATAACTATCCGCACCACCTGTGCACCAGCAGCAGCAGCGCCTTCGCCGCATCCACTACCGTGTCGATCTCCACGTACTCATCCGCCTGGTGAGTGTTGCCCCCGCGAGCCCCCCACAGCACCACCGGAATCCCAAACGCCTGCGAAAACACAAACATGTCGCAAGGCCCTTCAATTCCTGCAATCGCCGGCCGCGCGTCCAGCGCTCTTTCCGCGCACGCCGCCATCGTCTGCACAAACTCGTTCTCCACCGGCGTCGCCGCGCCCGGCAGCCAGCGGATCGGAAACTCCACCGCCGGCATCTGGGCAAACAGGTCCGGCCGCGCCTCGACCAATCCCTCCAGCCAACGCCAGAACTGTCCCTTCACCGCATCCAACGTCTCGCCCGGCATCGCCTGCCAGAACAACTCCACTTTGCAGCAGGACGCGGTTGCCATCGGCTCGCCCGAACCCCACGGCCCCGAATGAATCTTCAACACCGACACCGGCACCGGATTCGTCAGATGCCCGTACAGCGGATGTGCCGGCGCCGCCTTCCGCCGCTCGGCTGCAAACACCGGCACCTGCGACAGGAACCACGCCAGTTGCCCCGCCACGCCATCTTCCATCGACGCGGCGAGAATGCCGCCATTCGGCACTTCGAACGTGATGTGTGCCGTCAGCCCGCCGCGCTGTGCCGGACACACCCGCAGAAACGAAGGCTCCGAGATCACCGCGGCATCCGCCACATATCCGTGCAGCCTTCCGGCCAGCGTCCCATTCACGCCGCCGAACTCCTCATCCACCACACTCTCCACTGTCAGATCTCCGCGCAGGGCCAACCCCAACTCCCGAACCGCACGCGCCACAAACAGATTCGTCGCCACCCCCGCCTTCATATCGTTCGACCCGCGCCCGTACAGCCGATTCCCTTCCACCTCGGCGCCAAACGGATCGCGCGTCCACCGCAGCGTCCCGGCCGGCACCGTGTCGATATGTCCCGACAGGATCAGCGACCGTCCTCCGCCGGTCCCCCGCAGCCTGCCCGCAACGTTAGGCCGATCGCGATAGTCGCGCCCGGGCCAGTACAGCGGATGCTGTTCCAGTCCGGCCACGTCCGCCAGCGCATACAGCTCGGTCTCATAGCCCCACTCGCGCAACCGCGCCGCGCAGTACTCCTGGCAACCCGCCTCTTTCCCCACCGGCGGCGTATTCTCCGACGGCATGCGCACCAGGTCGCGCAGCATCCCGATCAGCACGTCCCGATTCTGGTCCACATACCGCAGCAGATCCTTCTCTGTCCGCGTCTCAACCACTGTCTGCATCGAACTCCTCCAGACTTTCCAACGCTGCCGGCGCACTCTGGAATCCGCGCGTCAACAGCGCCAGATACGCGGTGCCCAACAACAGCCAGCCGCAGCCGGCCAGTTGCGCCTTACCCGACAGGTTCAGCCATAGTAGTCCGCACACCGCGGCGCCCACAAGCGGGAACACCAGGTGTCCCCAGACGCGCCGCTCGCGAGCGCGCACGTAATAATGATTCACCACGCTCAGGTTCACCAGGATGAATCCTGTCAATGCGCCAAAGTTCAACAGCTCCACCGCGAGTTGAAACCGCATCACCATCGACCCGAGCAGCGATACCGCTCCCATCAACAGAATGCTGCGCACGGGTGTTGCCGTACGCTCATCGATGTCCGCGAAGATGCGTCGCGGCAGCAGCCCGTCGCGACCCATCCCCAGCAGCAGCCGCGAAGCACCCGCCTGCCCGGTGAGCGCGCTCGCCAGCCCCGCCACCAACAGCACCAACGTCAACAACCCGAACATCGCCTGCCCGCCGATCGTCAGGCCGATATCCAGAATCGCCGTGTCCGGCTGCTGGAAGGCCTTGTAGTCCGGCGCCACGATCGCCGCCAGGTACGCCGTCCCAAAGCAGATCAGCCCCTGCACGATGCACACCGCCACGGTCGCCCAGCCGATATCACGCCTCGGATCCACTGTGTCCTCGGCCAGTGTCGAGATGGCGTCAAATCCGATATAGGATAGCGTCGCGATACCCGCACCCAGCAGCAGCGGGCTCATCGAGAAGCCCTCGGCGGGTTGAATGCTCCGCCACGAAAACAGGCCCGGCACGCCTTGCGTCGCCACGATGTATCGCACCGCCAGAGCCGCAAACAGAACGGCGCTTCCCGTCATCACTGCCATCAACCAACTGCTGGCCCGCGCCGTCATCCGGATGCCGCGCAGGTTCACGGCCGTGATGGCCCCGTTGAACATGATGGCCCACATCCACTGCGGAACCTGCGGCAGCAGCCTTTCGGCCGTCAGCGACGCATAGATCACGCTGAGCAGCGGAATCAGAAAGTAGTCGAGGATCATCGCCCAGCCCGCCAGAAAGCCGACGTGCGGGTTCAAGCCCTTCTGCGCGTACGTATAGGTGGATCCGGCCGAAGGAAACACCGCGGCCATCTTACCGTAGCTGGCCGCGGTGAAGAACATCGCCACCATGGCCACCAGGTATCCCGCCGCGGCCTGCCCTTGCGATTCCTGCTGGATGATGCCGAACACCGGATACGGCGCCGTCGGCGTCAGGATCACCAGGCCGTACAAAACAAGATCGCGGCGCGAAAGTACGCGCCGCAATCCCGGTCTTCCTGATGCTTGTTCAGCGGCTGCCACGGTCTACCAGGTCAACCGCAAGGAGAACTGGATCGTCCGTGGATCGTTAGTCTGTACCGTCAAATCCTGCAACCCCGTCGTCGCGTCAGGCGTTGCATCGTTCGGATGGTTGAAAGCATTGAAGAAGTCCGCCGTGAAGCGCACCCGTACGCGTTCGGTCACGCTGAAGTTCTTGAACACCGAAATGTCGGTGCCCCAGGCGCCAGGCCCTTTGAAGAACGCCCGCGAGTTCCAACTCACCGTTTCGGTGATCGGCGTGTTGCGTACGGTCCCGTTCGACAGCACCTGCTGCAACTGGTTGTTGAAGCTGGCGCCTACCGGATGCATCACACGTTGCCCGCGATCGAGCGGAATCAACTTCTGCAGTGCGCTCTGGTCCACGTTCGTCGCCAGCGTCGGATTGAAGTCGCCGGCAAACCACAGCCGCCGCTGCCGTCCGGCGTAGAACATGGTCAGCCTCTGGTCGGCATCCAAGGACGGATTGCCGAACAGATACTCAGCCGGATTCACGCCCATCCAGAAGCCGCTCCGCCATTCGCCGATGGCTGCCGTCTGCCAGCCGCCGATGAGGGCATCCAGCGCGCGACCGGCGCCATTACCGAAGCGTTTGCCCTTGCCAAACGGTAGATCGTAGATGCCGTTCCACCGCATGTGGTGCGCCGGAATGTTGGTCGAGTTCTGATATCCCAGCCGCAGCCGCTGGTCGTACGAGAGGTTGCCGCCGCCCAGCAGTTGGATGTTCTCCGGAACCTGGAACACGCCGTTGGTGGAGTTGATGGCTCCGCCGCCGGAGGTGAATCCGCCCGCATCCGACGTGGTCAACGTCCGGCTGAAGACATAGAACCACTGGGCCGCCAAGCCCCGGGTAAAGCGCCGCTCGATGTCGATCTGCGCGGAGTTGCTGTTGGCGAAGCCCGTCTTATTCGTCGCGTTGCTGAAGTTCCAATCTTTGTTCACGCGCAGCAGATCGCGATTGGCCGGAGGCGCCAGCCGCGTCCGTCCCACATAGTTGAACTCCGCCTCGCGGGAATTGATGCTGTACTTCTGCTCCATCCCCGACGAGTGCGTGCCGATATAGCTCAACCGGATTGCGGTTTGCGCCATCAACTCGCGCTCGATCGTGATGTGCCAGCTCTGCGCCCGCCCATCGCGCCAGTTGTTCGGATCGAGCGGTACAAAGGGCCGCGCCGACGCCGGCAAAGTCACCAGCCCGTTCGTATTGATCGTCGTCTTGCCGATGAACAGGTCCGACGCCGGTGTCGACCGCGCGCCGTAGCTGCCGGTACCATCCAGCGATGCCGTCGGATTCTCATACCGCAGGTTCAATGGCGGATTCGTCCGCGAGGCCTGCAGGATCTGGGACAACGGCATGGTCCAGAAATACTCGCCGTAGCTGGCGCGAATCACCATCCGCGACGACAGCTTGTACGCTACGCCCAACCGCGGCCCGAAGTTGTTATGGTCGCCGGGAATCAGGTTCCCGGGCATGCCCACCTGATCGGCGGTCTTCCACGTCAGCCCGCGCGCAGCCCAACTCGCCAGCATCGATGGCGGCAATCCAGGGATCTGCTCCATCGACGTGTTGAACGGCGTCACCACCTGGAAGGTATTGGCCAGCGAACTCATATCGACGTTTACCAGCCGGTCGTACTTCTCCTTGTACGGCGTCCATAAGTCGTAGCGCAGGCCCAGGCTCAAGGTCAGCCGCGGGGTGACCTTCCAGGTGTCCTGTATATAGGCGCCGATCTCCTGCTGCCGGAAGTAGAAATAGCCGCGATTGTATTGTGCCGAGTAGTAATCGCCTAAGCCCAGCGCCATCGATGCGAAGCCATCGCCCGTGAATGCCCGTGCGCTGTCGCTGGCCGGGTCATACTGCGTTGTCCAGGCGCCGCTGAAATCGTGTTCGCCCTGCGCCTGCTGCAGTTCGCGAATGTTGTTCTGCTCCTTGCGATACTGCCCGCCGAACATGATGGTGTGGTTGCCCTTCACCCAGGTCATGTTGGGCTGCACGATGTAGGCCGTCAGCATCTCGTCCTTGCGGTTGTCCGCGTCGTAAGAGAAGGCCGTGTTCCAGTCGGCGGACCCGGCATACATCGTGGGCCATCCGCCGGCGCCGAATGGATTGGGCAACCCCAGCTTATTCGCCCAGTCGGTGTTGTCGGCCAGCGTGCCGGAACTCTTCGGCGCCCGGTTGACGGCGAACAGCGTCTCGCTGAACAGCGTGGGCGTGAACGTCTTTGTATAACGGATGGCCGCGTTGTAGACATCGGCGTCATTGCGGCTGGTGCCGTAGCCGTTAGTGATATCCTCTCGCGGCGCGCCGTACAAGCCGCCGAGTTGCTGGAACCGCCGCTTGGAGTGCGTCAGGCGTCCCGTAAGGATGTTCTTGTCATTGAAGTTGTGATCGCCGCGAATCGTCAGGTTGTCGGCATTCGTCCGCAGCGGATAGTACGTCTGCATGTTCGGGCCGAGAAACACGTTCGTGTCGTTGGTCGGCGCATGCGTCACGCCCTTCATCGTGTTGAAGAAGGGATTGATCCGGTTGGTCGGAATCCGGTTGTTGGCAAATGGTGTCCGCGTTCCATTGGCGCCGGTGGTCAGCGGATCGTAGATGGTGTACTTGTTCAGGTTCGGGTCCATCACGCCCGAAAAGTCTCCCGCCCACAACGCTTCGGTCGGCACCGTGTCTTCGTAGTAGGTCTTCTGCCGCTGCCGCAGTCCCTCGTAGGCTACAAACCAGAACGACTTATTCCGCCCGTTGTATAGCTTGGGAATCAGAACCGGCCCGCCGCCCGAAATGCCAAACTCGTTGCGAGCCAGAAAGGCCGCGCTGTTGCCGTCCTGGCGCTTGCGTGCCAACAGTCCGCCGCCGTTGTTGCGGAAAGTCTCGAACATGCTGCCGTGAAATTCGTTCGTGCCGCCCTTGGTGACCAGCGTCACCGTCGCCGGCCGGGCGAACTGCGCGCCGGAGCCCACGGTCTCGATGCGGAACTCCTGCACCGTGTCCAGGCCCGGCTGCACGCGGGCCATGCCGCCGCCGAAGCGGTCGACCAGCGATACGCCATCCAGCGTCATCTCGGCCGCACCCACCTTCATGCCATTCACACGCGGATTCGCGCCGCCTTCCACGCCCGGCGTCAGGTCGAAGAGGTTCGTCACCGAGCGGCCGTTGAGCGGCAATTGCTGGATGCGGACGTTATCCTTCACCGTACCCACTTCGGCGCTCTCGGTCGTAATGATCGGCGCCGCGCTGGTTACCTCCACGGCCGCCTCCACACTGCCCACTTCCAGCACCGGTTCCGCCACGGCGGTCTGCCCGGCCACCATCTGCAGCCGGCCCGTCCATTTCTTGAAGCCGCTGAACTCGACGGTAAGCGTGTACTCGCCCGGCGCCAGTCCGGCGAACAGGAAGAAGCCGACCTCATTGGCCGGCACCTCGCGCACAATGTTCGTCGCCACCTGCGTAAGCACCACCTTCGCTTGCGGAACCGTCGCCCGCGCCGGATCATAAACCGTGCCGCGTAGGACACCAGTGCCACCGGTCTGGCCAAAGGCCGCCGTCAGGAAACACACCAAGAGCGTTGCCGCCAGCAACGTCCGGCGATACGTCCATGCTGTCATCACAGCTATCCCTCTTTCTCGTGAACCCGGCCCATGGGAGGGTCCGCGTTGCAAATCAGTTCGTGGGCCAGCACCCTGGCCGAACCGATGGCTCCAAGCAATGCACCTTCTTCGCCCAGTGCGGACCGCTCTATTCGCACGGGCCAGGGGATGATGCGCTCCACAACCTCCCGGATCTGATCGGTGACAAGGTCGAACAGTTCCCCGTTCAACACGATCAACTCCGGATCCAGAACGGCAGCCAGATGTGCCGCGGTAAGGCCCAAATGGCTCGCTAGATCCTCGACAATCTCCGCCGCCGCCGGGTCGTTGAGACTCAGGGTCTCGTTCTCGCCCGAGGGTTCCACACCGTTGGAAAGGGCTGCCTTCACCGACTTGTTGGCACGTGCCAGCCGCACCCGCTCCAGCAGGCGGTCGCTGCCAACCGTCGATTCCAGGTAGCCGCGTTCCTTCACTTCTCCGCGAACACCTTCGCGTCCGAACACCATGTGCCCGATCTCGCCCGCCGCCCAGTGATTGCCCTGGAACAGGTGACCGTCGATCACCAGCCCGGCGCCGACGCCTGTGGTCAGGCGGATCAGCACGAAGTTCTTCACACCACCGCGGCAGATGCCGTAGTGCATCTCGCCGAGCGTTGCCAGGTTGACGTCGTTCTCCACCTGCACGGGCACCCGAAAGGCCCGCTGGAGAAACTCGCCCACCGCGACATTTTTCCAATGAAACAGGTTGCCTGCCTCCAGCACCGTGCCGGACCGGACATCCACCCGTCCGGGCGCGGCGATGGCCATGGTCAGCAGTTTCCGCTTCCGTCCGCGTCCTCTTCCCAAGACAGTGCGGCAGGTCTCCGCCACCGTCTCCAGAATGTAGTCCGCGCCGCGTTCCGGCCGGATGCGTACGTCCTCGCGATCCAAGATCCCGCCGTCCATTTCGGCGAGCCGCACGCGCACTTTAGCGGATCCGATTTCGACGCCGACGACAAACCCGCAGCCCGGATCGAACTTGATCAGCCGGGAAGGTTTTCCGCCGCGTTCATCGGGTTCTCCTTCGCCGGCTTCCACCACCAGGCCCCGGCGCAGCAGATCCGCCACCTGGCTGGAAACGGTGGGCTTGGTAAGCCCGCTCAGCCGGGACAAGTCGGCGCGCGACACCGGCCCCTTGCTGCGAATGAGGTCCAGCAGCAGCGCGCTATTGAGCTTGCGCATGGCCGCGGCACCCATTCTTCCCGAGTCGGGTTTGGCATCTGTGGCGGGCATAGCCGGGTAAGTTTGGAAAATAACCTTACTAGATTCAAACACTGATCCTCCGGAGCGTCAAGCCAAAAAAGTGCCTCCTTTTCGGTCTGCTTGCCTCACTCCTGCTTTGCGCGTAGCATGTTAGTCAAACTTGTTGCCTAACCGGACGCCTTAATGTTTCTGCCCACCCTCCTCTGCTTTCTCGCCTTTGCCCAGCCCTACCAGGACCGCTCCTTTCCCAGCCGCGTTTTCCAGCAGCCGCGAAATTACCGCCTCTTCCTGCCCACTGGCTACGAACAAGGCCAGCAGCGCTATCCGGTCATCTATTACTTTCACGGCCACAGCGACCGCTACACCCTCGAAAAGTACGACGACGGGAAGGACACGGTCCCGAAGATCGCCGCCTTCGTGAGGGACAACCCCGTTATCGTCGTCGCCATGGACGGCTATGTTGCCGAGCACTACACCGGCTTCTACGGCGGCGCCCCGTACGACGTGATGAGCGACGGCGGCACCTACGACTTCGGGGTCTACTTCCGCGAACTCGTCAGCCACATCGACTCCACTTTCCGCACCATCCCCACCCGGCGCCACCGCGCCACTTCCGGCCTCAGCATGGGCGGCTACACAAGCCTCTCGCTGAGTGCCCGTTACCCGGACCTGGTCGGCAGCGCGTCGGCCTTCAACCCCAGCCATGAGTTCTTCGCCGGCGGAAAGGGCCGCCGGCTTCTGTGGCGTACCCGCGACCAGCTTCTGAATCACTCGGCCACCATGGTCCGCCTCATCCGCGCCAGCGGCGACTACATCAGCCAGTACCACGAAGAACTACGTGCCGCCTATGCCGCGACGCCGCAGGTGGACTTCGAATTCCGCCAGGACGAGTACCATCGCCACTGGGCCACCTCCATCGGCGAAACCTTCGCCTTTCACCTCCGTGCCTTCGCCAACCCCACACTGGACAACACTCCGGAAGAGTGGACGTACTCCACCGCCTACCGGGCCTTTGAGACCCGCGGCTATTCGCTCTCGCACGACGCACCCGGACCAGCCGCCGTGACGCTGGCCAACGTCCGGCAGGGCGGCTTCACGGTGACGACCCGCCGCTGGACCCCCGATGGCCCACCGGCCGCCTGCAACGCGCTCCAGGTCATCACCGCGCCGGTTTACCGGGCCGGCGCCCGCTACCAGGTGCAGGACCTCGCGCTCCACGGTGGCATGCTGCAGCGGAGCGAAGTCATCGCCAGCGCCGACGGCCGCCTCACCATCCGTACGAACTGCGACGGGCACGTCTTCAGCTTCGCGGGGCAGGGAACCGGTGCACAGCCGCCCATCCTGCTGCCGGTGACCGGGCGCGATGTCCTCCGGGTGCGCCCCAACACCGCCATCCAACTACCACTGCGCATCTATAACCCGCGCGGCGCCGCGCTCGACAAGGTCAAAGTCGATCTCAGCACCGAATACCCCACCGCTGAAATTCTCGCCAAATCCGCCACGGTTGCCAACCTCGCCGCAGGCGCTATCGCCGATCTTCGCACCTCCTTCCGTGTCCGCTTCACCTCCGGCGCCGGTGACTTTGCCCGTGTCCGTCTGCACGTCAAAATCACCTACGACGGCTACATCAGCCGCACCGAAGCCATCGATGTCCTGGTGGCCCCGGACCCCCTGGAACCACCCGCCGAGGTCATCATCCTCGATGGCCGTACCCACACCTTCCGTACCTTCCGCCAGAAGGGCAATCAGGGCGGCGGCGCCTCTCTCGAACGCACCGTGACCGAAGGTAAGGGCAACGGCAACGGCATCCTAGAGCCGGGCGAGGATGCCACGCTATGGGTGCGCCTGAAGCAAGGCTTGGATCCCTTCGACAAGGACAACTGGCACCGCGCCAAGGTCTACTCCGATTCGCCGCTCCTGACCGAGATCGCCGACCTCCAGGAAGAGAAGCAGCGGGAATGGACGGGCGCCCGCAACCGCACCAGCCTGGTCCGCCTGTCGCCCGAAGCCGCCGGGCAGGAGATCCCGCTGCTGCTGCACCGCGATTCCTGGAGCTTCCACTTTACGCCCGATGTCCGTTACGGCCGCGAGCCTCTCTACCAGGCCTTCCAACTGCATCAGCAGCATCTGTTCGGCTGGACCCTCAAGGTGCCCAAATGATACGCATTCTTCTTCTCCTTCTCACCGCATTCCTCTCCGCAGCCTCTTCGCAGTCCATCGACGGCGTCGTACTCAGCAACGACGCCTGGCCGCGGGCGACCACTCTCAAAGAGTGGACGGCCGACGTCATGCGCATCTCCGGGAACGCCAACGCCAGCGAGACCGCGCAGGGCAAGACATTCTTCGAATGGCTGCGCCTGTTCTCCCGCATGGCGGTGGGCGGCATGATCCAGTCCTTCGAAGGCACTCCGGGTAAGGAAGCCTCCGTGCTCGATGCGCACAAGCAGTTATTCGTCTACGGTTGGGGCTTCTGCGATACCACCAGCCGCATTGCCGAGGCCGCCTGGCAGGAGTACAAAGGCGACCCGCGCTCGGCCGAACGCGTCATCACGCAGCACGAAGACGGCGGCTATCACACCATGTACCGGCTCCGCATGGACAACGCCTACGGTGCCTTCGATCCCCGCTACGGCTACTACCTGGTCGACCGGGACAAGCCCGATGCCCGCGTGCTGGACTGGGCGGAACTACACGGCAAGTTCGAGACTAACCGTGCTTATCGCCACCGCTCCCGGCCGTTCTTCGAAATCGCCGGTATCGAGTGGGAGCGCGCCCTGTTGCTGCATCCGGCCTACTTCGTGTCCGAATCGGCCTGGCGCGCCGCGGGCGCTCCGAAGGAACATGTCTTCGGCAACGGGCAATACCGCATGGGCACGGCATTCCACGACATGAGCTTCTCGCTTCCGCCGGGCACGACGGTCACCCGCTACTGGGACAACTCCGCGCGCAAGTTCTACGTTCCCTCCGGCCAGCATACAAAACGCGAATGGCCGTTCCTGCCGAGTGGCCGCTTCTATCGCGTTGCCGAAACCTCCCACAACGGCAACTGGCCGGCTCACGATCCCAACTACCAACGGATGAAGCCATACCTGGGCACCATCCCGACGAACGAAGGCTACCCGCCGGATCTGGCCGGCAGCCGCTCGATCGGCCAGGCCTACGGCGTCATCGAATACGCCCCTGGCAACAAGACCCCCGTGCCGCCGGTGCTCGATCTGCGCAGCCCTTACGTGCTGGTAGATGGGACCGTCGACATACCGCCCGGCACGACGGCCGAGATCCGAACGCTCGAACCGAAACCTCGCCACGCGGCCGAACCGGACCGCTGGTCGGAATGGTCGCCACTCAGTGGCAAAGCCGCGCTCCAGATCCATGGCAAGTATCGTTTTCAAGTGCGCCTGTCTGGTCCCGGGCGCCAGCAGGTGAAACTGCTGGTGTATTTCGAAAACAGCATGACGTCGATTCCGCCGCTGTTTGCTGGTGCCAACACCGTGCGCCTGCGCGTAGCCGATCCGGCGGCTCTCCGCCGCCAGGTGACGGTGACGTATCGCTACCAGACGGCCGGCGGCCAGCGCCAGCACCGGCAGGTACTCCAGGTCAGCGATTTCCGCGGGAACGAAGCGGTGTACCAGGCGAACGCACCGGGCCTGCTGCGTTGCGAATCGGTCGCCATAATGTATTAATGCGCACTCGCCAGATCCTGGTTCCGCCGCTTGCCGGGATGGCCATTGTCTTCGGACTGGCTGGGCAAACAGCCTTCGAAGCGAAGTACCGCGGCAACCTAGAGTTGGCCTATCTCGTTCGGGGCAGTTCCTTCCCGAACGTTCCGGCGCAGCGGGAGAACGTGCTGCGGGATCTGGGTGAACTCGCACGCGACTGCGCCCCTGGAGGCTTCCTGCAAGCCCCCGCACAGTTCCACCCGCAGATCGCCGCATGGTGCGCCGCCGCAGCCAACCCGAGGCAGACCGTGGCTCGCGCCCTCACCAAGCAGGCTCGCGGCAGTGTGGCATCAATGGTGCAGCGCATGCGCGACCTCCGTGAAGGGCGCGTTACCGAATACGGACCCGGGATCCGGTTCGACCGCTTCGCCCAGCGGTACCTGCAATGGCGAATCCGCTTCGACCTAGAGGCCGACCGTTCCTTTCATGTCCCCGAACTCGGGGTGAGCGTGCCCGCCGAGATCTTCGAACCCCTTCGTCCCGAGATTCTTCCTCTCTGGGAAGCCGCTAAGCAGGCGGCCAAGGCACCCCCCGTGCTGCCGGTGGCGGCCCCGCCGGACCTCAACCGCATGGCTAGAGGCGAACTGCTGCGCCGCCACCCGAACGCCGTCATTCTGGGCGTCTTCCTGGAGAAGGCGGAATTCACGGTCTACCACGACCGCGTCTGGCCTTCGGTGCGTTTCAAGAGCGGTCTGGCTCTGTATCGCCTTCCTGAAGACGAAGGCTACTGCCGTGCCCAGTACCTGCGCTACGCCGAGATGTTCGACCTGTGGAAGGGCGGCTACCAGAAACCGCCCCCGCCCGAGCAGAACGAGGAGTTCCTCAGTACGCTTCAGATCACGCTCTGCCCCAAATAGCCTGCCCGCCGGGAGTGCGGCGAGAAGTGGCGGTACCAGGCTGAGGCACAAGACCCGGAGCGGCGAGAGCCACTGCTGCAGGGCAGGTGCGACGGAGCGAACGGGCAGCTCCGCCGGGCTCGGCAGAAATAGGTTCGTCCGCCCGGGGAGCGGGCCCGGAATCGGTGCAGCCCGATGTTACGAACCGGGTCGGTGAAGCTGCGCAAGCCGCGCAGTTTGAGCAACATATCAATTGACTTGTGATAACGGCGGGCGTAGCGGTCGAGGTTTTCGTGATCGCGGCTGATAGTGCGGTTCTGGAAGGCGAGGGCCTCGAGCGTGCCGCAGTCGAAGCGTTCGAACTCGTCTTCGGCGTCCGGGCGAGCGCGGACCATTTCGAGGTTCATCAGCTTCTGCTCGTGGCGCTTGATGCGGCGTATGCCCCAGACCGAGTCGATGATGTCCTGGACGAGGTCGCGCTCCTGGCAGTGAAGCCGTGACGAACGGCGTTAGCGGCGGAGCGGCGCTTGCCGGCGGCGGTTTTCGGGCCTCGGGATCTGGCGCCATTGATTCGAGAGGTTTCGGCGCGCCGGTCGTGCTGTGGGGGCGGTGGTGGCGGGCCGGGATCGGGAGCAGCCGTAGGGATATGTTCGTCGATCATGGCGGTATCAGCGTGCCATGTGGCGGGTGTGATTCTCGGGTCAGGTCGTTGATTCGATGGAGGAAATAGTGTCGGATCGCGGCTGGGGCTGCACAAAATCCGACACCTGCCCGGCTGGTCCCTCAGCGGAAGTTGTCGACCAGGAACAGATCTCCGGCGTTGAGCTCCGTTGTGGTGAACAGCAGGCTGTGCCCGTCCGGGGCGATCGCGATTCCGTTGCCGAGGCCGCGGTCAATCCGCTGGATGACCCTCGCTTCCCCGGTGGCGAGGGAGTAGGAGCGAAGCTCGAACCACTGCGCCGGGTTCCGGGACCAGGCAAAGTACACGGCTTCGGGGCCTACGGCGAAGTTCATGGGCAGGCGCAGCGATCGGATCTCCTCCCCGAGGGCGGTCTCGCCGCCTCCTTGCGCAGGCATACGATAGAGCGGGCTGGACAGGAGCGGCTTGGCAAAGAACAGGGTTCGCCCATCAGCGGATTCGAGGACGCCATAACCGCCGTCGCGACTCACGCGAACCGGTGGGCTGGAGGCGTCGAGCGGCGCCTTCCAAGTTTGAAAGCTCCCACTGGCGTCGCAGGCGTAGTAGACCCACTTGCCGTCGCGAGACCAACTGGGGAGGGAATGTCTCGCGTTGGCGCGGGTGAACGGCAGCGGTTGTCCTCCATTGGCGCTGATCCGGCAGATCTGCTCCGGGCCGGTACCGGTGCGGCACGTGAAGGCGATCTCCTCCCCGGTGGGAGACCAGCGCGGCGTGTGCGGTGCCGCCGCCGGAGCCAGTTCGGCGGGGTTGGCGCCATCCCGTTGGCTGGTCCACACGGCGAGATGTCCGGACCGTGTGGAGACAAACGCGATCCGTTTGCCATCCGGCGAGATGTCCGGCGCCTGATCGTCGCCGGTGGAGTCAAGGAGGCGGCGCTGCGGGTGCCCCTTCTCTGCACTCCACTCCCAGATATCTTCCTGCCAGGCGAAGTTGGAGTAGACCAGCAGGTTGCCGCGCGACGTCAGATGCCGGCCGGTTAACCCAAAAGTGGAGGAGACTTCCCGTGGGCCGCGCCAGCCGGGGCGGACCGGAAGGCGCCAGATGCGGCGATCGACGGTGTCGCCGGCGACGCACAATACTTCGTTCCCATCTGCCGACCAGAAGGGATTGAGGCAGGATGGAGGACCGATGGGCCGTGGCTCGCCGGCTGCTTCGCCGCGCCGGTTGATATTGAGCACGAAGACCCGCCGCTCGCGGGTGGGGGAGCCGCGAAGAAAGGCCAGCAGGCGGCCGTCAGGGGACACGACGGTGCAGCAATCGCCAGGCGAGTTGGGCGGCGGCGCGGTCAATGGCGTGGTTTCTCCGCCAGCAATCGGCGCCAGGGTTAAGGCGTACGCGCCGTCCGAGGTCCGAGCTTCGGCAAAGATCAAGCGGGTTCCGTCCGGTGTCCAGGAGGAGGCGGGAAACGGAATGCCCAACGCCTGGGTGGTGACCCGCCCGCGGGCGACGATCCGTTCCTGGCCGCCCAGCGCCGGGATGACGACGTGCTGGAAGGTGGGCGCACCAAGCCCCCAGCGAAGAAACGCGATCCTTCTTCCATCCGGAGACCAAACCGGGGCTATCTCCATCTCAGGGTCTGTGGTGATGCGGAGCGGTGTGCCGGCGTCGATCACATTGACATAGAGATCGTAGTTGCCCTGCTGTTCCCCGTTCCAGGAGAATGCCACCAGCTTGCCATCGGGCGAGAGGGAAGGGAACCATTCGACGCCGCGATAACTGGTCAACGGGGTTACGCGGAGCCTGGTGGGTGGATCGCGGAAGAAGAAGACCACGGCACAGACGGAAAGGAGGACCGCTGCTGCGCCGGCCCACAGCGCGCGCCTGGATGGAGCAGGGGCAGGTTGCGGGCTCTCCGCCGTTGGGTCGTCCCCGGCGCCCTGCCTCCAAAGTTCCAGTTCGGTCCGTATCGCGTAGACAGCTGCTTTGGGCCCTCCCGGCAGTCGATGAACCGGCATGCCGCGGGTGCGTTCCCAACGCTTCGCCGTACGAACGTCCCGTCCCAGGTAGGCAGCAATCTCCTTCCAGGTGTCGAGCCGGTCGCCAGCGCCGCTATTGGCGGGTGGGAGCGGCGGAGACTCCGGCCTGGACGCGCCAGACATAGGACATGTGTCCTTTCCAACTAAAGTCTAGACCCGCGGGCTGGGGAATGATAGGGTTCCCCCGACCCGCTTGCCCGGAAGATTGCGCGCAGAGCCGCGGGGGGCGCAGAGAAATACGACGGTGGAGGGATGACCGCTTGGAAATAGTCGAGGTTAATGGGGTTCACACATATATCGGTTGACTCGCTACGGTAGGGCTCGTCTATTCTGGGAATCACATGCCATCAACGACCACCCGGCCTGACTGCTCTCCAAACTGGTGGTTGATCGCAGCGGCGGCATTGAGCGTGGGCTTTCTGGTATGCCGGGCGGCGCTGCAAGCGATAACGATTGATGAGGCAACCACCTTTGAGCTATGGGTTCTGCCCGCAACGCCTGCTTACTGGGACGGCGCATCGAACAACCATATTCTGAATTCCGTCCTGATTAAGCTCTTCACGTCGGTGTTTGGTCTTTCGCATCTCACGATGCGGGCAGCTGCCTGCCTGGGCGGGGCGTTGTTCTATGCCGGGATCTGTTATCTGGCGCACCTGCTGACCCCGCATCGCGGTCTGCAATGGATCTTCTTTGTGTTTGCCGGCTCCAATCCGCTGATCCTGGATTACCTGGTTGCCGCGCGTGGGTACAGTTTAGCGATGGCCTTCCTGGTTTGGCTGTTTCTCATCCCTGCCCGATTGCGGCAGCGCCGCGGGGATCACGTTTCGGCCCAATTCCGCTCGGTGCTGCTCTCTTCTCTGGCAGCAGGGCTTTGCATTGCCGCCAACTTCTCCTTCGCGATCATGGCCGTCGTCTCGCTGTTGCTGACGATGTGGTGGACGCATCGGCGCGGGCGGGACGGTGCAAACCGGTGGCGGCATTGGGGGGTAACGTTGCTCGCCGGTGCCGGGCCGGCGGCATTGGTTCTGGTGCTCTTCGCTGGGCATGCGGTCACCCATTGGCCAGCCGGCCAGTTGTGGTGGGGGGCAACCTCGACAAGGACCATGCTGCAGACCGTTGCCGAAGCCTCGCTTTACCAGCCCAATCCGTACGTTCTGAACCCGCTGCTGCTGCGAGCGGTTCTCTTCCTGCGGCCGCTGGTTTTGCCGGTGCTCTGCGGCAGTTTGTTCGCGCGCGTCCTGGTGTGGATCCGGGAACGCCGGACCTCTCCGGTCACGGACTGGCGCGAGGAGTTTGGTACGGTGCTGCTCGGCAGCTTGGCGATTACCGTGTTCCTCCACTGGATCCTCTTTCGTCTCGCCCAGGTTCTACTGCCGCAGGAACGCACGGCCTTGTATATTCCCGTTGTGCTCGCTTTGTTTGGAAGCGTGATCGCATCGATCCAGGCCAGCTCTCGTGCCGGTGACCTCACGCGCAAAGGCCTTATCGCTGCGCTGGCCATTACCTCGGTCTACTTTCTGACGTGCGTTCGCCTGTCCCACTTCAAGGAGTGGGAGTGGGGCGCCGAAGTGCAGCGTGCTTATGCCGTTGTCGCGGCACAGGCAAAGCGGCATTCGCCAGCCAAAGTCGCCAGCAGTTGGCACTATGCGACAGCGTTGAACTTCTACCGCCAGATGTACGGCGATCCGTTCTTCGAGACGGTCTCCAACGGACCGCCGTACCCAGCAAACTGTACGATCTACGTGGTGCATTCGGCTTTCGACAAAGGCGTCATCGAATCCCAAAAGCTTCGCATCGTCTACAGCGGTCCGCTTACCGAGATGGTAGTGGCGGTCCTGCCTGAGACTACTACGGCGAAGTAGGGATGTGCGCACGGAGGGACTGGGAGAGGGCGGTTGGGGACAAGCACCCCCGTGTCCCCATTTGCCCCCGGGATGCCTCTTTCCGAACGGGTGGACTGGCGTGACTCTTGGGTCAGCCTCCCGGTGCGCCCGGCGAGGTGGAAAGGAGTCTGACGTGATTCGAAAAACGACGTGCCTCGCGACGAGCCTGGCGCTGGTGATGGCGGCCGCGGCCTTTGGACAGGACAGGAAGGTAGTTGAGTTCACCGGGGTAGCCGAGATGGCCACCGATCCCGCCAACCCGAACACCAGTAACCCGGTGCGAGGAATGGTGCGGTGCGTGGGAGGCAGCAACCCAGCGCCCGCGGACAAGGATTGGCCGCCGTGGTGCCCTCCCGGCACCCGCACTGCGGTTAAGGCGCGGGTGGTGGTGGGCAAATGGGTAAGCCCGGATTCCAACGTGAGCGGCACCATGCGCTGGTATCTCAATTTCGAAGTCGATTCGGCTACCTTCGCCGGGGATTGGTGGGGCTCGTTCCTGCTGGATGTTCCGGGAAAAGGGACGTGGGAAGGCTGGGTGTGGGGAGAGACGGTGGGCATCCAGATGGTCTACCGCATTGTGGGCATTGGAACCGGCTCGTTTGAGAAGAGCACGCTGATGGCCGAGGCGCTCTTTGAGGACTGGACGACGAAGCCACCCACGCTGAAGGGCCGGTATTTGGAACTCAAGGGCAAGTAGAGGTACGCCCGGCCTTGGGTGGCAGTTCGAGAGAGGGCTGCCACCCAGGCGCCTTCCTGATTCCGGGTTTACCGCGAAGCGGTCAGCCCCTCCAAAGCCGCTGCCGGCTGTGGTTGTTTCGGCAACAGCTTCGGGTCCGTGGCACATTGCACGCATCGGAGGCTTCGCGGTCTCCCCCGCCTGGGGTTGCCGCTGTTCCGGTTGCTGGCGACTCCCGAGCCCTCGCATACTCCAGGCTGGGCGCGCTCCGGGGCTCTGTGTCACCGAATGGTTTCGGGCAGAGGGGCGCCGGTGGAACTGACGATCCAGGTGGCGCCCGACCAACTGTTTTTGCCCTGAATGCGGCGCCGGTCCGCGGAGATCACCCCGGTGTATGTGCCCAAGCCAGGGCGTTCGATCTTGATCTGGTTGCCGGAAATGGAGACGATCCGGGCGAAGTTCGTGAGTGAGCCCTTGTCGCCGCCCGGAGTGTGCGTCCACGTTCCGTCAAACGACCTCCCGTCGCTGCGTAGCGTCCACTCCGCGGTCCATCGCTCGCTTCCGGAGGACTCCACCACCTGCCACTTGTGCCCGGCCAGCGAGACGTGTGCGGGTCCGCCGCCACTCCCTTTCCCCGGCGAACTCCGGGAGTCGCCAGCGGTGGCCGGGCTCTGCCTGCCACTGGCTGGCGGAGGTGGAGACCCGCCGGGCAGCGCTCCTGGTTCCAGGCGAACGTCCCACGTGCCGGCGGACCAACTCATGCGCCCCCGAATCCGCGTGCGGTCCGCAGAAATCACGCCCGTGTAGCTTCCCAGCCCTGGCCGCTCCACCACGATGTTCTGCCCGCGCAGAGACGTCACTCTTGCGAAGGCTCTCAGGTGGCCGGAGTCCCCGCCCGGCAGATGTACCCAGTGTGCATCGAAGGTCTTCCCGTCAGAGCGAAGCGTCCAGGTAGCCTCCCACCGTTCGTTCCCCACAGCCTCGACAACTTTCCAGACTCGGTCGCTTCGCAAGAGCGCGGTCCCGGATTCGTCCGTGTCGTCGATGTCCTGGCCTCCTGCCTGGCTGGGCAACAGAATGCAGCCGGCCGCCAACACGGCCATTGGCAAATACTCCGATTTCGTTCTGCGCATTGGTTAGGTGTGGCGCGGTATCCGCTTTGGGGCTGACCCGTTTCCACGATCCCCCTTTCAGATGCGTGCATCTGTATCGACGCGCACACCTAAGCCGATGATCTCACTCAGCGAGTGCGTCCAGGGGCACCATCGCACGATAGACTCCCTTTCCCGCTGATTTGGTAACCTGATGCACAGTATCTCCAGCGGAGTCGCGCAGGCTGGGAGGCACCTGTGAAAAGAGAGGCTTATGGCAGACGAATCAAATTTGAACTCCCCAGAGGCTCGGAAGGCGGTATTCCGAAGGCTGGTCGATCTCTATGCCGCGGGGGACGTTTCGCGGCTGGAGGAGGTGATTCCACCTGATTATGTCGGGCATGTTGCCGCTGGTGACCGTGACCGGGAGGGATTCATCCGGAGCGTCCGATTCTTCCACAATCTGTTTGTCTATCGTGAGGACTCGTTTCGGATTGAAGATCAGCTGGTGGACGGCGAGAAAGTGGTTACCCGCATGACTGCGAATGTGAAAATGCGCGAAACCGGGGAACCTATTACGTTGATAGGGATCAATATTGCGCGCATTGTCGATGGGAAAATTGTGGAGGAATGGAACACTTGGGAGCAACTCAAGGCCTGATCCAGGGCCGCACTCGCGGGTCCAGACCAGCGCGCTCGCAGCATCCTTCATCCCACGCCCGCCAATCCACGCTATCCTAAAAGATTACCCCTATGATGCGAGTCCGGTTTGCGCCCTCGCCTACGGGTTATCTCCACATCGGCGGGGCGCGCACGTTCATCTTCAACTGGTTGTATGCCCGCCGCCACGGCGGCACCATGGTCCTGCGTATCGACGACACCGACATCGAACGCAACACCCAAACCTCCCTTGATTCGATCTTCGACGGCCTCAACTGGCTCGACCTCGGCTGGGACGAGTTCTACCGCCAGTCCGATCGCCTTGACCTCCACACCAAGTCCGCCTGGGCCATCTTTGAAAAGGGCATGGCCTACCGCGACTTCACCCCCGCCTCCGCCGCCCCAGCGGAAGACTCTCCGGGCGGCTGGCTCTTCAACCCTGGCATGCGCGAACTGTCGCGCGAAGAGAGCGACCGCCGCGCCGCCGCAGGCGAGCCCTTCGTCCTCCGCTACCGCGTTCCCCGCGAAACCCGCGCCGACGTCGTCGTCCCAGACCTCGTCTACGGCAACGTCACCAAAGCCACCGCCGACCTCGAAGACTTTGCCCTGCTCCGCTCCACCGGCGTCCCCACCTACCACATGGCCTCCTGCGCCGACGACGCCGACCTCCGCATCACGCACATCCTCCGCGGCCAGGAGCACCTCGCCAACACCTTCAAACACGTCCTCATCTTCGAAGCCCTCGGCGTCGACGTGCCGAAGACGGCACACCTCCCGCTCCTCATGGCCCCCGATGGCGCCAAGCTCTCCAAACGCAAGCACGGCCCCGTCGTCAGCGTCACCACCTATCGCGACGCCGGCTTCCTGCCCCACGCCTTCGTCAACTTCGTCTCCCTGCTCGGCTGGTCCCCCAAGAACGACATCGAAAAGATGACCCGTGAGCAGATGATTGAGCTCTTCTCGCTCGAAGGCATAAACCGCGCCAACGCCACTATCAACTTCACCGACGAAGACCCCTTCGACCCCAAAGCCGTTTGGCTAAACGCCGAGCATCTCCGCTCCCTGGAACTCGACGACCTCGCCGCCCAACTCGGTCCCTTCGTCACCCAGCAGTTCCCTAACGCCACGCCGGAAAAGATCCGCGCCGTCACCCCGCTCATCCGCGAACGCATCCGCCTTCTCCGCGAAGTCAACACTGTGGCCGACTTCTTCTTCCTCGATCAGCTCGCACCCTATGACCCCGCCGAGTTGATCCCCCAGAAAGGCGATGCCGCCATGGCCAAACGCGTGCTCACCAAAGCCCGCGAAGTCCTCGCCGATGTCCCCGCCTTCAACCATGACAGCCTCGACGCGGCCCTCCGTGGCGCCGCCGAAGAACTCAAGATCAAAGCCGGCCAGATGTTCCAGCCCATCCGCGTCGCGGCCTGCGGCCGCAAGAACGCCCCGCCGCTGTTTGAAACTCTGGAAGTGCTTGGCAAAGAGACCGTGCTCCCCCGTCTCGACGCCGCTCTAGGAATTCTCTAAATGGCCGAAACTGACTCGACACCCACTCACTTTATTCGCGAAATCATGCTGGCGGACAAGGCCAGCGGCAAGCACGGAGGCCGCGTGCATACGCGCTTCCCTCCGGAGCCTAACGGCTACCTGCACGTCGGTCACGCCAAGAGCATCCATATCAATTTCGGCCTTGCCGAAGAGTTCGGCGGCAAGTGCAACCTGCGCTTCGATGACACCAATCCCAGCAAGGAAGAGCAGGAGTACGTCGACGCCATCATCGAAGACGTCAAGTGGCTCGGTGGCGACTTCGGCAACCGCATCTTCTACGCCTCCGATTACTTCCAGCAGATCTACGACTGGGCCGTTGACCTCATCAAAAAGGGCAAGGCCTACGTCTGCGACCTCACCAGCGAACAGGTGCGCGAAACCCGCGGTACCCTCACCGACGCCGGCACGAACAGCCCCTACCGCGACCGTAGCGTCGAAGAGAACCTCGATCTGTTCACCCGCATGAAGAACGGTGAGTTCCCCGACGGCTCCCGCACGCTCCGCGCCAAGATCGACATGGCGTCGCCCAACCTCAACATGCGCGACCCCGTGATGTACCGCATCCTCCGCGCCGAACACCACCGCACCGGCAACGACTGGTGCATCTACCCGATGTACGATTGGGCCCATGGCCAGTGCGATTCCATCGAAGGCATCACCCACTCCATCTGCACCCTCGAGTTTGAAGACCATCGCCCCCTCTACGACTGGTTTGTCGAAAACCTCGGCATCTTCCACCCACAGCAGATCGAATTCGATCGCCTGAACCTGACCTATACGGTGATGAGCAAACGCAAACTGCTCAAGCTCGTGCAGGACGGACTGGTGCAGGGCTGGGATGACCCGCGCATGCCTACGCTCAGCGGTATGCGCCGCCGCGGCTACTCTCCGCAAGGCCTCCGCAACTTCGCCCGCAACCTCGGCGTCGGCAAGACGAACGGCATCACCGAATTCGAAAAGCTCGAATACTACATCCGCGAAGACCTCAACAAAACCGCCCTCCGCGTGATGACGGTGTTGAAGCCGTTGAAGCTCGTCCTCACCAACTACCCCGAAGGTCAGGTGGAACAACTCGAGGCCATCAACAATCCCGAAGATCCCTCCGCCGGCAAACGCACCGTGCCCTTCAGCCGCGAACTCTGGATCGAACAGGACGATTTCCGCGAAGTGCCGCCCAAGGGCTACCACCGGCTCTATCCCGGCAACGAGGCCCGCCTCCGCTACGGCTACATCATCAAGTGCAACGACGTGATCAAGGACCCGGTCACCGGCGAAGTCACCGAGATCCACTGCACCTACGACGCCGCCACCCGCAGCGGCGGCGAATCGCGCAAGGTCAAGTCGACCATTCACTGGGTCTCCGCAGCCCAAGCCGTGCCCGTGCAGGTCAACCTCTACGACAAGCTCTTCAACGTCGAGAACCCGAACGTCACTCCCGAAGGCCAGGACTTCACCGTCCACCTCAACCCCAACTCGCTGACAACCGTTCAGGCCTGGGCCGAGCCCGACCTCGCTAAAGCCAAACCTGGTGACCGCTACCAGTTCGAGCGCCTCGCCTACTTCTGCGCCGATAAGACCAGCACCCCCGAAAAGCTCGTCTTCAACCGTACCGTCGAACTGCGCGACACCTGGGCGAAGGTGCAGAAGAAGGGTTAATGGGTGGAGGGACCGCGCTCCATTGGGTAGAGGACCCTGGCCGGGCAAACTTGCCCTGGCTGCGCGTCCACGTGGCGGTGACTGGCTCGAAGACGAGATGACTGCCTGGAAGCGGTCGGGCGTCGATACAGTTCTCTCCTTTCTTACTCGGGAGGAGGAGCGGGACCTGGACCTGCTGCAGGAAGCGGCGCAAGCTCACGGCCAGGGTATGAACTTCCTCTCGTACCCCATTCCCGATCGCCAAGTACCTATCTCGGAAAGCGACTTAGCCCGATTCCTCGCTAAACTTGACGCAGAGCTTTCGGCCGGCCGCAACGTAGTCATGCATTGCCGCCAGGGCATCGGGCGTACGGGATTGGTTGCCGGTTGTTTGCTTGTCACCAAGAGCCTGGATCCTGAGGTTGCCGTCTCCCGCCTAAGCGACGTCAGGGGCATCCCGTTGCCGGAAACCCCTGAGCAGCGCCAGTGGATCGACCGCTTCGCTTTCACCTTGACGCACCGCCGATGAGCAATGCCAAGCATCCCCCACCATTAAAACCTTTACAGCCGCGAAGCTCTCTGAATAGGGTCAGACTCACCACCCTCCGATAAGCTATCTTCCGATGTGCTCGCAAAGTCTCTTGCACCGGGACACGAGCATTGTTTGAAGGTCAGGCCGGACGGCACCATGCTCGATGGTCATCACCGCGTTCGAATTCTCCAAGCCTTTCGACATCTGGGTCTGTTCGATCTCTACTCCTCCACGAAGTCATCGAATCGCTGCAACACCTCCTGCGACGCATAAAATACCGCCGCCCCAATCTTCGGCTTCAGTGCCCGCAGCATCGCTTCATGCGACTGCGTCACCGCCGCGCCGCCTAACGGTTCCGGCTTCCCCACCCTCTCGGCATTGGCAACGCCGCGCCGTCCCACCGCCTCCAGAAACTCGTGCTGCGCCTGCTTCATCTTCGCCACGCACTGCTGCCGCACCTGGTCATGCGCCGCCTCGGCCGTGTCCATCACCCACCGGCTCGCATCATGCTCCGCCAGTTCCTTACCGGCGAACTTGTCGTGCTCACCCGACACCGCCACAACCTTCGCCTTCGCCGCGTCCTGCCAGCGCGTGATCACGTTACTCGCGAGCGTCCGCCCCGCATTCTCCTTGGCAGCCGCCTGCGGGGTCAACGTGCCCACCGCCTCGACATTCGCCGCAGTCAACAACGATGCGCCCGCGGTCGCCGCGGCCACCTCAATCGCAGCCTCCAACCGCACGCGCTCGCAGGAGTGAATCGCTCCCGCCAGATTCGCCTTCATGTCCTGGTCCTGGTCGACACCAGCCCGTGCCGCCGTCTCCAACACCTGCCGCTCCTGCTGGCGGTTCTCTTCCAGCCGGCTTAGGAACCGTACGCACTCCTCCGGACCAGCCTTCATCGTCTCCTGCCACATCTCCGCCATGCGCCTGTAAATGCGGTCATAGCGCTCTCCCAACGCAGCCTGGTCCACGTGTTGCGCCTTCGCTCCCATCCCCATCACCGGCATCAGAAACAAGTCGTCATCATGGGTGTTCCATACCCCGCTGCTGGCTTCCGCCATCGTCCGAGTCAGCGCCGCCGAACTCAGAAAGTCCAATGTCCGCTGTAACTCGAAAATCAACACCGGCGCACTCTGCTTACGCCGCTGCGGACCCGGCATCATTGCTGCCATACTCGCCAACCTCCCTGCCTCTACCTAACCCCCAACTCATCCCGGCGTCAATCCCCTTACCGCGACAGCCTCTCCCGCAACCAGGCCTGGGCGAATCGCAGGTCATGCCGCACCACATGAACTGACTTGCCCAACGCCTCGGCCGTCTCTTCGGCTGTCAATCCGCCAAAGTACTTGAACTCGATCAACTGCGCCAACTCGGCATTCTCCTCCGCCAGCGCATCCAGCGCCGCATCCAATGCCAGCAACTCATTCATATCCAACCCTTCGCCCGCCTGTACCTCCAGGCTTGTCGTACGTCCCGCAGCCCCCGCATCCGGCGCCGATCGCTTCAGACTCGCCTTCGCCCGCGCGTAATCCACCAGCACTTGCCGCATCACCCGCGACGCCACCGCCAGAAAGTGCACCCGGTCGGCATAGTCGCGGCTGCTGCCGTCAACCATCTTCAGGTACGCCTCATGCACCAGCGCGGTCGGCTGCAGTGTGTGCCCCTGCCGCTCTGCACTCAGATGCCGCGACGCAATCCGGTGCAGTTCCTTATACAACGTCGGTGTCAATTCGCCCAGCGCCGAATCATCTCCAGTCCGTAGTCTCTCGAAAAGCCGCTCCATCGATGCATCCATGCCACTCAGCGTAATACTTTGCGAACTCTGTTTGCCGATCCCGCTTCCTTGATTGGAAACGCCAAAACAACAGGAGCATCCGATGTTTAGAACCCTCTTCGCCTTCACACTCGCGCTGGCACTGCCGGCGCTGTCCCAGAGCACCCAACCTATCGCCGTGCCTGCCAACCTGCACGTCCCCTCCGGCCATGTCGCCTTCCTGCAGGCCTCTGCCACCGGAAGCCAGAACTACGTCTGCCTGCCTTCCGCAAGCGGCCTTGCCTGGAAGTTCCAGGGGCCACAAGCCACGCTGTTCCTCAAGTTCCGGTTCCTCGGCACCGAAGTGCAGCAGCAGGTCACCACGCACTACCTCAGCGCCAATCCCACCGAGCCCGGCATGCCCGCCCGCGCCACCTGGCAAAGCTCGCTCGATACCAGCACCGTCTGGGCCAAGAAAATCCAGGAGTCCAGCGACCCTGCCTACGTGGCCCCCAACGCCATTCCCTGGCTCCTGCTCGAAGTCACCGGCTCGCGTCCCGGGCCTATGGGCGGCAGTGCCCTGGGCATGACCAGCTACATCCAGCGCGTCCGCACCACCGGCGGCATAACGCCTACGACGCCCTGCACCGATGCTGGCGCGATCGAGTTCGTCCCCTACACCACCGACTATATCTTTTACCGCCCCACCGGCCGGCCGTAAAATTCACAAGTCCCATGATCCGATTTCGGCCCGCGGCTCGCGTCTGCTCATAAGGAAGATCCTTCTTCATGAGCGATGACATCCGAGTGCTGTTCCGCGAGCTCGCGGGCCGTTCCACCGCCGAACGCGAAGCCCACTACGCACGCCATCGCGTCGCAACCGGCGTTCGCCAACGCGTGGAATCGCTCCTTGCCTACGACGACACGCAGGCCAGCGTCCTCACCGAAGCCGTCGGCGCCGCCACCGAACACTACCTGCTCTCCCGCGCGCCCTCTTCGGAGGGTCGCTGCGGTTCCTACCGCCTGATCCGCCTGATCGGCAACGGCGGCATGGGTTCCGTCTATCTCGCCGAGCGTGCCGATGGCGAGATCGAACAGCAGGTGGCCATCAAGTTCCTCCATGCCGATGCCGACCTGCCCGCCTTCCGCGGACGCTTTCTGCGCGAACGTCAGATCCTCGCCTCGCTCCAACATCCCGGCATTGCCCGACTGCTCGACGCCGGCCACAGCCAAGGCCAGCCTTACCTCGTGATGGAGTATGTCGAGGGCACCACCATCGACCGCTATCTGGCCGGCCGCGATCCACGCACTATAGTCTCCCTCTTCCTCCGTATGGCCGAAGCCGTGGCCTATGCCCACCGCAACCTCATCATCCATCGCGACCTCAAACCTTCCAACATCCTCATCGATGCCGCCGGCCAACCCAAGCTCCTCGATTTCGGCATCGCCAAACTGCTCGACGAAACCGAACAAACACGCACCGTCGAACGCGCCCTCACGCCCGATTACGCCAGCCCCGAACAGATCCGCGGCGAAACGCAGGCCACCACCACCGACATCTATTCGCTCGGCACCGTGCTCCGCCGCCTGCTCTGCGGCAAGGGACCAACCATCGGCCTCGACAAAGACCTTGCCGCCATCATCGGCAAAGCCACCCGTCACGAGCCCGAAGAACGCTACGCCTCGGTCGATCTGCTCAGCGCCGACCTGCAGGCCTGGCTCGACCACCGTCCCGTCGACGCCCGCCGTGGCGACACGCTCTACCAGGTCCGCAAGTTCATCCGCCGCCGCTGGCTGCCCGTCGCCGCGGCGCTGGCCGTACTCGTCGCCATCGCCGGCGGCTTTGTCGTCGTGCAGCGCGAACGCGGCATCGCCGAGAACCGCTTCGCCCAGGTCCGCCGGCTGTCGAAGCAAATGCTCGATCTCGATGGCGACATCAGCAAGCTGCCAGGCTCCACAAAGGCGCGTGCCCGTATCGTTACTTCCTCGCTCGAGTACCTCGATAAGCTTCGCGCCGAAGCCCGTGATCCGGAGCTTGCTCTCGAACTCGCCGCCGCCTACCTGCAGGTCGCTCGCGTGCAGGGGGTGCCCATCACCTCCAACCTCGGCCGCCTGGCCGACGCCAAGCAGAGCCTGTCTCAAGCCGAAGCGCTCATCGGCCGCGCTCTCGCCGCCGCCGATACACAACTCCAAGGCAAGGCTCTGCTCACGGCCGCCGATATCGCCCATGACCTCATGATCATTGCCGATACCGAGTACCGCCACCCCGATATGCAAGCCCTTCGCACACGCGCCGTCTCCTATCTTGACCAGCGCTTCGCCCTCGGGCCCGCCAGTGCGGAGGAACTCATCTCGTCCTGCCGCCTTTATTCGAACATCGCCCTCAACTTCTCCAACGATTCGCAGGTGGACGAAGCTGCCCGCTATGCGGCGCGCGCCGTCCAGGTGGCCCGCGACTCGCGCCACCAAGCCTCCCTTGGCAAGTCCCTCAGTATCCTCGCCAATACGGCCCGCTACTCCGGCGATCTCGACCGCGCCCTCGCCGCTGCTCACGAAAGCCGCGTCATCGCCGAGAGGGGCTTCGATCTTTCGGACACCGACAAAGCCGTACAACTCGCGGCCTCCCTCTGGCGCGAAGCGCTTATCCTTGGAGAGTCCGGCGCCATCAGTCTCAACCGGCCTCAGCAGGCGATCCCGCTCCTTTATCGCGCCTTTGACATTGCCGAATCGCTCGCCGCAAAAGACAAGCAGGACTACCGCAGCCGCTCCTATGTCTCCATGAACGCCATGCAACTCGGTGACCTGCTGGATCCCACCGACCCCAGCACATCCCTCCGCATCTTCGATCAGGCGCGCCAGCGCGTAGCCGAGATCAATAACTCCAAGTTCCGCCGGGAAGAGATCGTGCTGCTGGCTGGCTCCTCCTATCCACTGCGCAGACTGCATCGCACCGCCGAGGCCCGCCTGCGTTTAGACGATGCCTTCGCCCGTCTTCGCGACCTGCGGCTCTACCCCTCGGACAAGGTAGAACTCGGCGACGCGGCCCATGGCGTCCTGCGCGCCTTCGCCGACCATCAGACCGATACGGGCGATACTGCCGGCGCCATTCGCACCTATCAGGAACTGCACGACAAGGCGCTTGCCGCGAAAGCCGACCCTCATCGCACGCTCCGGCAAGCCAACTGGTTCTCCCGCTTCTACCAGGCCCTGGACGAACTCCACACGCGCTCTGGCGATACCGCCCAAGCCGCCCGCTGGCACCAGCGCCGCCGCGACCTCTGGCTGCACTGGCAACAGAAGCTCCCCGGCAATCCGTTCGTCGAACGCCAACTGCTCGCCGCACGCTAAGCCCTGCGAATTCTTGCTCTGGCTCTCGCTTACTAAACAGAAAGTGAGAACCTGAAATGAAACGAATCGCGATCTTCCTCTACGGCGTGTTCAGCTACGCCGTGTTCCTCGTCACCTTCCTCTATGCCATTGGCTTCATTGGCAACTTCGCCGTGCCGAAGACAATGGACTCGCCAGCCTCCGGTGACTGGCTCACCGCCGTCTACGTTGACCTCTGCCTGCTATCCCTATTCGCCCTGCAGCACAGCATCATGGCGCGCCAGGGCTTCAAGAAACTGCTGACGCGGGTGATTCCTGTCGCCGCCGAACGCAGCACCTACGTTCTGGCCAGCAGCCTCGCGCTGCTGCTACTGTTCTGGCAATGGCGCCCGCTCGGCGGCGTCATCTGGAACCTCGAAGCCATGCCCGCACAAGCCATGCTTTACGGCGCGTACGCCTTTGGCTGGCTGCTGGTGTTCGTCACCACCTTCGTCATCAACCACTTCGATCTGTTCGGTCTGCGCCAGGTCTGGCGCGAACTGCAAGGGCAGCCGCAAACCAAGCTGCGCTTCGTCATGCCCGTGCTCTATCGCGTGGTGCGGCACCCGCTCTATGTCGGCTGGCTGTTCGTCTTCTGGTCGACGCCGCGCATGACCATGACGCACCTGCTGTTCGCGGTCATGACCACGGCGTACATCCTCATTGCCATCCAATTCGAAGAAGCCGACCTGCTGCGCGAACACCCCGAATATGCGCGCTACCGCGAACAGGTGCCGATGCTTGTTCCGGGCCTGCCCCGCTAACCCTGCACCGCCGCAAGCGCTCCCCTGGTCAACTCCAGGGCGAGCGCATCGTTGGTGTCCACTCCCCACTTCTCCAGAATCCCCACCAACTCGCGAGCCCGCGCCTTCTCCGCGCTCCACAGGTTCTTTGCTTCTCCCGGATCGGCCTGCAAGTCGTACAACTCCCCAGCCCGCAACTCCGGCCGCACTTCGAACTTCCGCAGGATGAGCTTGTAGCGCTCCGTGCGCACCGCCCGCTCATCGTAGTACGACCCATCGATCCCCTTCTGCGGGATGTTCTCGATGATGATGGGCCGTGTCCAGCGGTCCTGCCCGCCCTTCACCTCGCTGATCAGGCTGCGCGATTGGATCACCGGCGTCAAGCCCGTGCCGTGCGCGCCCTGCGCCAGCGTGACGCCGCAGGCCTCCAGCACCGTTGGCATGATGTCCGCCGTGGTCACTCCGGCGTTCCATCGCTTGCCCTGACCCAGGGCCTTCGGATAGCGCAGGATGAGCGGCACCTTGGCTACTTCTTCATAGGACAGCGCAATCGACTCCGCCGACCCCGGCCTGTCGATCCAGGTCCGGCCATGGTCGGCCGTGAAGATCACCAGCGTGTTCTCCAACTGCCCGGTTTTCTCCAGCGAATCCAGCATACGGCCGACGTTCCAATCCAAGTTCGCCACGGTGGCGTGGTAGTCGGCATGCTCCCTGCCTGCGAACTTCGCCATCCACTGCTTCGGCGGATCCAGCGGTTCATGCGGGGCATAGAAGGACTGCTGCAGGAACCACGGTCGCCCGCGATGCTGCTCCATGAAGCGGATGGCGTCGTCGGTCTGCACATCGGGCCGGTAGCGCGACTGATGCGGCTCTCCAATCCAATGCCGCAGCAGCGAATTGAACGAGTGGAACGTATCGAAGAAGCCCGGGTTGCCAGGCCCCAGATGCCACTTGCCGATCGCGCCCGTCGCATAGCCGGCATTGCTCAGGAAGAAGACGAAGTTGTCCCAGAGGTTGAAGCGCGGGTCACGAAACGGGTCAGGAATCGGGTCCTGGTAGTTCGTGTTCAGCTTGCCGGCCGCGGCGGGATACACGTTGCGCCGCAGCCCATGCGCATGCGGATACTTGCCCGTCAGGATCGAGGCCCGTGCCGGGCCGCAGAGCGCCTGCGGCGTGAAGGCGTTCACGAACGTCACGCCCTGCGCGGCCATCCGATCCAGCCGCGGCGTCAGGTCATCGCGCCGGGCATAGGTGCCGATCGCGTCGGTGCGGCACTTGTCGAAGATGATCAGCAACACGTTCGGCGGATCGCCTCCCGCCGACTGTTGCTGCGCCTGGCATGCCGCGGCGCCAAAGCCCGCTCCCAAGAAAGCTCTCCGGTTCATGCGTCCAACCCCCTTCGTGCCAACAGTGCCCGGCTATCGGGATCGCGTCCGGCAAAGGCGCGGTACAACGTCATGGAATCCGCGCTGCCCCCGCGCGAAAGCACATGGGTGCGCAGACGGTCGCCATTGGCCCGCGTCAATCCGCCATTCTCTTCAAACCACGCTACCGCATCTGCATCCAGCACCTCGGCCCAGATGTACGAGTAGTACCCGGCCGAGTAACCGCCGGAGAACACGTGTGTGAAGTAGAAGCTGCGATAGCGCGGCGGCAGATACGGCAGAGCCACACCGGCCTTCTCCAAGGCCTGCTGCTCGAATGCCACGGCATCGTCCGGCACCTGCTCCGGCGTCAGCTTGTGCCAGGCCTGATCGAGCAGCGCCGCGGCAACATACTCAGTGGTCTTATAGCCCTGGTTGAACTTCGCCGCAGCCTCCATCTTCTCCAGCATGGCGGCGGGCATCGGCTCGCCGGTTTCGTAATGCCTGGCGTAGTTCCGCAGCACTTCCGGCCAGTCGGTCCACATCTCGTTCACCTGCGACGGGAATTCCACGAAATCCCGTGGCACGCTGGTGCCGCTGAACTTCGGATACTGCACGTCGCTCAACATGGTGTGTAGCGCATGGCCGAACTCATGGAACAGCGTCACCACCTCGTCCCAGGTCAGCAGTGTCGGCTCGCCTTCGGGTGGCTTCTGCACGTTCATATGATTCGCCACGACGGGCAGCGTGCCCAACAGTCGCGACTGCTTGATATAGGCGCTGTTCCAGGCCCCGCCCTGCTTGGACGGGCGCGCGTAGTTGTCCGCCAGGAAGATGGCCAGCGGCTTGCCATCGGCATCGAAGACTTCGTATACCTGCACGTCCGGCAGATACACCGGCAGATCGTGCCGCTCACGGAACGTGATTCCGAACTGCCGCTCGGCCGCGTAGAACACGCCGTCCACCAGCACGCGGTTCAGCTCCAGATAGGGGCGCAGTTCCGATTCGTCGAAGGCGTACTTGGCTTGGCGGACCCTTTCGGCATAGTAGAGCCAGTCCCAGGTTTCGAGTGTTGCGCCCGGCAACTCCGCGCTCATCTGCTCCTGCAACTCGGCGGCTTCCCGCCGCGCATTGCGCACCGAACGTTCGGCTATATCGGCCAGCATGCGATCGACGGCCTCCACCGTGCGGGCGGTCTGCTCTTCGGTCTGATACTCGGCATGGTTGGCATAGCCCAGCAAGCGGGCCCGTTCGGCGCGCAGCCGCACCAGGAGCAGCACCACGTCGCGATTGTCGAACTCGCCGCCGCTGGAGCCGCGGGCCAGCGAGACCTTCTGGATGCGCTCCCGTAGGCCGCGGTTCTGCAGGTAGGTAAACGAGGGATGACTGGTCGTATTCTTCAGCCGGATCAGGTATCCGTCTCCATCCATGGAAGCCGCAATCTCGGCGTCCGACATGCCCGCCAACTCAGCCCGGTCAGATACCCGCACTCCACAAGCGTTCTGCTCCTTGAGAACATTCTGTTCGAAGGTTGTCCGGAGCGTGGCGATTCGCGCATTCAGTTCCTTCAGCTTGTTCTTGCCGGCCTCATTCAGATTGGCACCGGCCCGGGTGAACTCCTTGTGCAGTTTCTGGAGCAGGTAGTCCGACTCCGGATCCAGCGCCAATGAACCCCGCTGTTGATACACCCCGTCGATGCGGGCAAACAACGCCGGGTTTAACGAGATTGCATCGGAGTGCGCGGCGAGCTTGGGCGCCAGGTCGCGCTCCAGGGCTTGGATATCGGCGCTGGTATGCGCGCTGGCGAGGTTCATGAAGACGCGCAGCGTGCGTCCCAGCAGGCGGCCACAGCGCTCCAATGCCACGACGGTGTTCTCGAAGGTCGGGGGCTCCGGATTGCCGGCGATGGCATCCACTTCGGCCAACTGTTCCCGCATGCCCTGCTCGATGGCGGGGCCGAAATGCTGATTGCGGATCTTGTCGAACGGTGGAAACTGATAGGGCAGCGGGCTGTCGATGAGTAAAGGATTGCTCTCGGTCAAAATGAATGCCTCAGTGGTAAAGAATATCGTTGATGGCTGTGCCGCTGCTTACTCGGACAGTTTGCGTTTAGCTAGGTACGCCTCCATCGCCTTGCGCCCGCCATCGACCATAGCCTGCAGCCGCGCTTCCGTTGCCCCGAACTCGAGGGTATCGAAGTGTTTTGCAGGGAGATGGCAGATGAGATCGGCATATCGTTCCATGGTGACCCTATCGTGGGCGCAGGTGACAGTGTCGTAGAGCCGCATCACACGCTCGGTGGCGGGAAGTTGCAGCCGGCGGCCACGGGGACTCACCCCTTCCACTTCGAGCGACTCGTCGATCAGGAGGCCCAGCGTGCCGGCCGCCGCGGCGTCTGCCTCCACTCCCATCACTTCCTTGACCCGCGGCGAATCTTCCGCCACCAGATGAAGAGGAAAGTTGGAGAGCACGCCGCCGTCGACGATGGCATGTCCCTCAATGGCTCTATCTCCGGTGCGTCCGCGATAGAGCCCCCACTTCGATTCCCAGATCACTTCCGTCCACAGAAACGGAATACTCATCGACATCCGGACGCCCATCGCCACCGGCAATTGCGGCGCGGTGCGGTGGTTCAGGACCAGCATTTCGGCCGCGGTGGTATCGGTGGCTACCAGGGACAGGTCGCACTTGCGCTCGGCGTGCAACTGGGCGAAGGTGCTCTCCGGGTTCACGCCCGCCTTTCCCAACTGCTCTTTAAGCCACACCAGGAACGCATGGCCGGCGTAGACACCGCCCCGTTCCAGGAACGAGAACCCACAGGCCGCGGCTTCGTTCGATTTGAGCATGTTCTTCATGGTGTTTCGGGCGAGCTTCTCCAACGGATTCGCGCCCATTCCGGCACCCGGCATGAACCGGCTGATATCCCACTTTTCCAGGTAGGCGTCGAGTTCGGCGCCGGCGGGCGGATCGAGGAAAGTGGCAAAGCGGGGCTTGCCCTTGGCATCCACTTCCGTCAGTGCGGCTTTCATCGCTGTCGGTTGCAAGCCCGCCGCCAGCAGTGTTGCTGTGATCGCGCCAGCCGACGTTCCTACCACCCGGGCTGCCTGGTGCCCCGCATCATAGAAGGCGCCCAGCGCGCCGATGAAGGCGACGCCCTTGGCGCCTCCGCCTTCAAATACCAGATCAAACTTTGCCATGGTCTCCCTATTTTGAACGTTACGCCCCCGCAACTGGGGCGGTGATCCAACTTTTCAACTGCTGCTGCGTGTCGAGGCGTTCGTAGAAGATGCGCGACAGGTGCATCTCCAGGTGCCGGTACGTGTCTTCGAACGGGGATGGGGCTACCGGATCCGCCGCAGGCGCGTTTTCCAGTGCCGACATTCGCTCGATCTCCCCGTCCAGTAAATTGAGAAGCATGGCCTCGGCACGGTCCTGGCGGTGCGAGGCGCGGGCGAGGCTCGCCACCAACTCCACCTGTTGTAGCGACTGCGGACTCCAGAACGCCGAATGCACCGCCAACTGGCGTTCAAAGCTATCCTGCTCGGACTGCGTGAGCAAGACTTTTCGAGCGCTGAGGCCGTGTTTTAAAGCATTGCGGCGGGATTGCGCTTTCCCTTCCACCGACACGGGGCCATGTGACTTGGCGCCATTGCGGCGGGCCGCCTCGGCGCGGGTGAGTTTTTCAGACATGGTGAATCGCTGTTCCTTTCGGGCCAATTTGGGGAGGAATGCGGGGCATTTCTTATCCCAATCGAAGCGTAACAGACCGTCTACGAGAATCAGCCGGTTGTCCGCATGCCTCAAGCTTTGTATCTGCTAGCAGCGGGGAGACTTGCCTGTTGTCTGAAAAAAGTGCGAACGGCTGTGAACGGCGGAACCGGCCTGCCACGTTTCAGAAGCCGATTCGTATGCCGATGCGGAAGAACCGCTGGTCGTTGCCTTCCCTACCCGTGTTCTGGGTAGCGCCGATAAGCCCGAAGTTGCTGGAAGAGATGTCGGCGTTGGGGTTGGCGAAGTGTGGGGTGTTGGAGACATTGAACGCCTCGCCGCGGATCTGCATGTTGATCCGCTCATTGATCTGGATGCGGCGGAAGATGCCCATATCCACGTTGATGAGCCCGGGGCCACGCAGCACGCCGGTGCCGCAGGTTCCGAACCGGGCGACATTCGGGCTTATGGCATTGGGGTCGGCCAGGTTGCTGCGATCCCACCAGCGCGTTCGTTCGCCGATAGTCTCCACCGGGCCAAGGCAATCGGCGAATTGTCCCGAGCCTGGTGCGTTGAGCGTAGTGCCCGGCGCGGTCGGCGTGACCGGGGAACCCGTCTGCATGCTGTTCAGTACGTTCACCTGCCAACCGCCGAGCAGTGCCGCCCCCACGCCCGTCTGTACCCAGCGCGCGCCTTTGCCGAAGGGCAACTGGATGACACCGCTGATCACGGCGTTGTGGCGGATATCCTGCGACAGCGGGCCGTAGTTCTTGCCCCAATACTGCGGATGGTTGACGCGGGGAGAGGAAGTGGAGTTCTCGGCCGTGAAGCCCAGCGACTTGCCCCAGGTATAGGACATTTGGAGTTGATAACCGCCGCGGAAGCGCCGCTGCACGCGCGTCTGCAGGGAATCGTACTTGGCCGTCCCCAGGTGGCCGATGAAGGTGGTGGCGGCGTTGCGGCCGAAGCGCCGCACCAGTTGCTGTCCGGCCTGTCCGGTGCCGAGGTCGGCCCAGTTGGCGTCCAGAAAGGATGTCTGGCGGATGGAGCGGGTGGCAACGTAGCCGGCTGAGCCGATCCAGTTGCCGAACTGCTTTTCGAGCGTGGCATTCCAACTCTGGACATAGCCGCGGCGGAAGTTCGGATCGGCGGTGATGAAAGCCGCAGTGGTGGGCAGCGGCAGGCGTTCGCGCTCTGCGACCACGGGGCTGGCGGGCAAGCCGCCGTCGAGCGTGGCGGACCAGGACCAGGTGGTGTCGAAGGCGAGGTTCTGGACGAACTGGACGGGATAGTTGGCGCGCAGGTCGCGGGCGAGGCTGAACGGATCGTAGGTGATGCCGTAGCCGGCGCGGAACACCATCGTATTGGTGGCGCGCCAAGCCAGACCCACGCGCGGCGCAAATAAGCGCTTGGATTGCGGCAGGCCGCAGTCGCGGGGGATGGAGCCGAGCCCGCAGAGCATGGACTCGTTGGTGTTGAAGTCATAGCGCTCCAGACCGCGGTCGGGGCGGCCGGGATAGGGATAGTATTCCCAGCGCAGGCCATAGGTGAGCGTGAGGCGCGGATTCACCTGCCAGCGGTCGCGCAGATAGAGGCTATAGAAGGTGGCGCGCACCTGATACTCGTCGGACGAGAGCACGTTGCGTCCCGACTCGCGGGAAAGGCCGAGGAGGAAGGAGGCGATGGAGTTGTAGTCGTTGGCCGCCGCGCCGCCGCGCAGGGTGGTGGTGGCGTTGCGGATGGTGAAGCCGCCCGAAGGGCCGCCGACCGCACCGGCAGCGTTGGCGACGCCCTGGTTCAGGTGCAGTTGGTACATGTCGCCGCCGAAGCGGATCTCATGGCGGCCGCGGGTCCAGTTGCCGTTGGCCACGTACTGGTATTGGTAGTCGCGGCCGAAGAAGGGGCTGTTGTTGGCGTTGCCCAGCAGGGAATAGCCGTCGATGGGCATACGCACCATGCCGCCGGCGAAGGTGGTGGCGCCGTTGGTGCCCGGGATGCCGAGCACGTCGCGGGCTATGTTCTTATCCAGGTCCGGGAACAGCGCGTTGGTGTCCAGCAGCATGGCCCCGTAGTAACCATCAAAGACCAGGTTCGGCGTTATGACGTAAGTGGTGGATAGCGTGCCTGAATAGGTGTTGCCGAAGCCGCGTCCAGGGCGGTTGTCGGTGGGATGGGCGGCGGGTCCGGCGAGGATGCCGAAGGGCGGCGGGTTATTGGTGGCGTAGTCGAGGTAGCTGAGGCGGGCGAAGGCAGTCCACTTGTCGCTGAGGTTGAAGTTGGTCTTAGTGTCGAGCTGGGTCCGGTCGTATTCGTAGTTCACCGCGGCCAGGTAGTTCAGGTTGATGCCCAGGGCTCCTTGGCCGGGTGCGTTGGGCAGCGGCCAATCGGGCAGGGCAAGGATCTTGCGACTGGGGGCGGAGAAACGGGCCTGGGGGATGCGATTGCCGGGGAAGGGAACACGGTCACGGGCATAGGCGTTGGCGTTGGCCGGATTGAAGGCGGCGCCGGAGAACGGGTCATACATGGGCGTGGGGGACGCCGAGAAGTCGCCGGCACGCATGGCGGCGGTAGGGACGTCCAAATAGGACTGGGCGTTCTGGCGTTCGGCGGTGCGTTCGTAACTGACGAAGTAGAACGCCTTGTTCTTCTTGATAGGGCCGCCGATGGTGCCGCCGCCCTGGTTGTAGATGTACTTGGGCTGTGGGGCGTTGCGGTCACTGAAGTAGGGATAAGCCGAGAGCTTCTGGTTGAAGTGATGAAGGAAGGCGGATCCGTGCAGATCATTGGAGCCGGACTTGATCTGGAGGTTGATGGCGGCGCCGCCGGCAAGGCCCTGTTCGGCGTCGAACGAGTTGGTGACCACGTTGACGACTTCGATGGACTCGAGCGATGGGTTGATGCCCGTCATGTGCGGCAGGTTGGGGTTGTAGCTGGTGGTGCCGTCGATGCGGACGTTGTTGTTCATGTCGCTGGTGCCGTTTACGGAGTAGCGCACCGAGCGGGTGGGATTGGCGGGGACCGAGTGGGCGTTGCGAGGAGGGGAGAAGCCGGGGAGTGTGCCGAGCAGCATCTGGTAATTGCGGCCGATGGGGACGGGAATGTTCTCGAGAGTGGACTTGTCGACTTCGTGGCGGACTTCGGCGCGGTCGGCCTGGAGGGTAGCGGCGTTGGCTTCGACGGTGACTTGCTCGCTGACTTCGCCTAAGGCCAGGCGTGCATCGACGCGGGTGGTGGAGTTGACGGCGACTTCGACGCTCTGCTGGGAGAAGGTGCGGAAGCCGTTGGCGACGACGGTGACGGTGTACTGGCCGGGAGCGATGGTGGGGAAACGGTAGAGGCCGGCATCGGTGGTGATGACGTCGCGGGAGGTGCCGGTGGCAGTGTGGAGGATGGTGACTTTGGCGCCGGGAACGGCGGCGTCGCTGGAGTCGGTGACGTTGCCGACGAGGCTTCCATAAAGGATCTGGGCGTTGCCGGGGGCGGCGGTCAGGAGCAGGAGCAGTGGCAGCAGGAGAGTCATAAGCAGCGAGGTTTGGGGGCAAGTATATCGAAGTGATGCCCCGGGTGCTCGGCCGCTTAGCGGGGCGGGGTGCAGTGTGCGGTCATGTTGATGGTGATACGGCTGTCGAGGTCGATGGGGGAAAGGCGGACGGTGGCGCGGGCGGCGGGGTTGGGTTTGACGATGTCGCGGTAGACGGCGTTCATAGCGGCGGCATCGCGGGGGTCGCGGAGCCAGACGACGGCTTCGATGCTGTCGGCGAGGGAGCAGCCGCGGCGGCGGAAGGCGGCGTCGAGGCGTTGGAGGGCGTCGCGTGTCTGGTCGGCGATGGTGGCGCCCTGGCCGGCCATACCGGGGACATAGACGGGGGCATTGCGGTTGGGGGCGTGGGCGACGGCCTGGACGTGGAGGAGGTGGCCGAGTTCGAGGGGGCCGGCGACGGCGGTGGAGCGGGCGAGGGAAGGGGGACCGGGATAGCGGATGGGGAGGCGCGGGTCGGAGGTGAAGATGCGGACGGCGGCGAGGTCATTGGGGGCGAGGCCGGCAGTTTGGAGGAGAGCCTGCTGGTTGCGGACGATCTGGGCGGTCTGGTCGGCGAGGGTGGTGCCGGCGAGGGTTCCGGTGGTGGGGTCGACGGGGCGGAGGGTGGAGAAGAAGAGGGTATTGGCGGCGAGGATGGCGTGGCTGATGGGGCGTTTGGGGGCGGTCCAGCCGGTTGGGTTGATGACGCGGATGGCCTGGGCGGGATTAGGGGCGCGGACGGCGATGACGCTGACTTCGGAGAGGGCTTCGGGGATGAGGAGGGGGGACTCGATGTCGATGCGGGCGGGGTAGACGGGGCCGGGGAAGACTTCGCGCCATGCGGCGTCGGCGGCGTCGAGGGTACGGATGTCGGTGAGGTAGAGGGTGGCGGAGACCACGTGGGAGAAGTCGAGGCCGGCCTCGCGGAGGACCTTGCCGACGAGGTCGAGGGAGCGGCGGGTCTGGGTTTTGACGTCGCCCGGGGCGAAGCCGCCGGTGGGCTCCGGGCCGACGTGGCCGGAGACGTAGAGGAAATCGCCGGCGAGGATGCCGGCGCTGTAGGGGCCGGAGGAAGGGCCGGAGGGGGGGCGGATGGCTTTCTTTTCGGCTTGGGCTGGGGTGAGGGATAGGAGGAGGGCGAGGGTGGTTAGGGTTAGGGGAAGCATGTTTGTCATTATCGCGGTTGTTTCCATTTCTTCGCGCGCAGAGCCGCAGAGAGCGCAGAGAAAACGAACCGAGAGTTTCAGGCGGTTTTCGGGGTGAGCACCGCTTGCCAGTTTTTGGCGGCTTCCCATGCGGCGAGGCTGAGGGCCATGACCAGGTCGTCGTGGTCGGCTTCGGATTGGAAGCTGGACTGGATGCCTCTTAGCTCGGTGAGGAGGAGGTCGTCGTCCGGGATGTGGAGGGTGCGGTTTTCAAGGAGTAGCTTCAGCTTGGTGAGAAGTTGGGCTCGGGTGACCTGATAGATGCCTTTGGTGAGGTGCGGGGCTCCGGTGCCGGTGATGTTGAGTTTGATCAAGTTGGCACGGAGCGGGAGCGCGGTCAGGAAGTCGATGAAGGGGAGGCCGGGGCCTCCGGCGTCGATGATGACCGTGGCTTTGCCTTCGATCTCGAAGTGCTGGAGCTGGTGGCGGACGATTTGGGCTACGTTCCGCCTTCGCCAAGGCTACGGCGGACAAGCCGGGGTACGGCGTCTCCAGCGGGATCTGCTTGATGGTTTTGAGTTGGAGGATGTGGCGGACTTCGCGCACACGGGTGCCCGGGTCGATGCGGCCCGTGTAGTACTGCTGCAGGTAGAGCACCGCGAGGGCGGAGTGGTCGTGGCGCTGGCCGAGGTCGAGGCCGAGGTAGACGCGCACGGGGCGGTCGAGTGTGGGCGGCGGCGCGAGGGCGGCCTGGAGGTCTTCGTCCTGGAACAGCGAGAGCTGGGAGGAGCGGAAGACGCAGAGGAATTCCTGTTCGAAGGCGGCCTTGGGGAGGCGGCGGGCGCGGCGTTCGAGCCAGGCCGGCGAGATGCGCGGGCAATCGAGCGCGGTGGCGCGGATCTTGTGCCAATCGGTGTCCGAGGCAATCCACTCGTTGTAGAAGAAGCCGCGTTTTTCGCGGGGAGTGGAGAGGAGCCAGAGGGCTCCGTCGTTGGTGGCCTGCATGGGCACGAGGGCATGGTAGATGCTGTCATGGACGACGGCGGCCTCATCGATGAGGATGAGGGAAGGCGCGGAGAAGCCGCGGATGTTGGATTCGGTGTGCGGCAGGCCGATGATGCGGGAGCCGTTGGGGAGTTGGAGCGAGATGCGGTTGTGGCCGTCGCCGCGTTTGGGCAGACCTAGAGTGAGGAGCATGTCGGCGCACTTGCGGACGAGCAAGGCGGACTGACGTTCGCACGGGCCAGAGACACGGATGGTGTTGCGTGGGTGGAGGAAGGCTTGGTGCACGGCCTTGGCGGCCGCGATGTTACCCCACTGACGGGTGCAACAGAGGATGCCGCGGCGGGCATGGGAGTTGAGGACTTCGGCCTGGAGCGGGTCGGGCTGGAGGCCGAGGAGGTCGCGGGTGAAGGCGACCGGGTCAATGATGTAGTTGCGGAGGTCGGCCTTAGTCATAAGTGCCGTCCGGCCGATGGTTCTTGGGATGAGCGGCGGAGCGCTTGATCATTTCCGAGATGGCAGCGGCGGCATCGGAAAGTCGCGGAGCCTGGCGAGGAGGCTGGCGATGAAGTTGTCGTTGTCGGCGAGTTCCCGGCGGAGGGCTTCGACCTCCGCGTTAGGGGCGGGCGCCTTGTCGCGGGACGCAGCCCGGGCGTTGCGGCCGGGGCCGGTGGAAGCGGCGGGCTGGCCGTGAGAGGCGCAGCCCGCGAGCCCGTGCTCGGACGGGCGGCAAAGGAACGGAGAACAGACTTCCGTGCGCGGAACGAAGCGGCGCGGGAAGCATGGCGGGACCTAAGCAGCCGGACATAGCGGTTCGGTCCCCTGTAAGTTGTTGATTTCGTGTTCGGGCGTTGGTTCGACTTGAAATTTTTGTGTTTCCGCGTCGGCTTCGCAGCGGGCACGGCGGGCCTGGGCGTTTTCGAGAGCGGCGAGGGCGCGCACCCGCTCGCGGGATAGGCGGGCGACGTGGCGGTCCATGTTGCGGTGCCAGGTGGAGTGCTCGTCGAGCGAGCGGTAGCCGAGGACGAGAGCGCCGGTTTCGTCGATGGACTGGAAGGCGCGCTGGATCTTCCACCTTCGCCAAGGCTTCGGCGAAGGATCTGCCAAACGGCCTCATCATCGTGAGAAGCGCCTTCATCCTTCATGTGCGCCCTGAAGGTCTCCACAAAATTGCGCATCGAGGGATTGCCGGAGCCGGGCGGTCAATGCGGTTGACGAACGTCGCGGCATCACCGATCTGCCGAGCCCAAGTCTATACGGTCTGGTACGGACCGTCGATAGTGTGGGAGGTGCGCGATATTGCGATTCCGAGTTCGTAGCGGATGGTCTTGAAGTCGGCATTGCGCGATGCTCTTACGATCTGCCCCACGACTTCGCGAAAGACCTTATCACCCGGCGCGAAGGTCAAGCCTTTCTTGACCTGTATCTCCAGCTTGGCCGGATTGCCCTGGGCATCGTGGGCGAAAACAATCACGTCGTCGAGCGGACTGCCTTCCGGCGCCCGCTGCAGCGCAATCTTGTCGATGGTCGTTCCCGGCAGCCCACGGGGGTTGGCACCCACCAGCATCGAAAGCAAATAGGACGCACCCACCTGCCCCTCGAAATGGGAGCCGGAGGGCCCTGTCGATGATGGGCTGCTCGCCTTAGTCATAAGTCGGCATCCGTCTTAACGGCGTGCACACCGTGCACAAACCCGCCGCCGCTGCAAAATCAGCCCCTTTGCCACCTGTTGTGGTCCTTAATCCTTTATCAAACCACGAACCTAGCGAGAACGTGCCTGCCGCTGCGAGTTGACCATAAGGCAATCTGGGCAGCGAAGGGCCTCCTCCGGCCGGTAAACTCCGGCAGTCCGTCAGTTGCCCGAGTCACGCATCGTGCGGGAGGAAGCGGAAAGGACAGTTGTCGTTACTGTTGGAGTATGTGGTGATGCGAACAGCCAATCAAAGCCGGCCCAATCAGGCGGCGTTGGACTTCAGTTCTTCACGGATAATCCTTCTGAGGGTTTCTTCAAAGCGCGGAGCCCTTCCGTCCAGATATTCCCGCAGGGCTGCATTGATCAGCGTCTGATAGCCCGTGGTTCCGCCAGAAGCTTCGGCCAGCTGCAAAAAGCGATCCACAACGTCCTGATCCAACCGGATCGTGATGCGAACCTTGCCCTCAATTTCGGGTTCGGGTTGAAGAACCCGGCCTCGCTTACCTTTGCTGAAATCGTAGTTGTGTTTCATCGCTGCGCCTCATATTCTTCGACTTCATGGGATTCGGCCAGACGCGCGGAAATGATGCGGATGTTCTCACCGCGCCAGGAGTAAACGACTACCAACAGCCGCCCCACTGCACCGATGCCCATGGTGACGAATCTTTGTTCGTCCGGATCGGCTTCATCATCGGTGATCGTCAAGGCGTACGGATCGTCAAACACCGGGATCGCCTCGGGCATCCGGACGCCATGTTTTCGGAAGTTCGCGGCGGCCTTGTTCGCTTCATCCCATTCGAGCCCATGCTTTCAAAGTACATACGTCAAGTGCTGTCGACCGGCCGAGTGGCAACAGGTCAAGATGCCCCCACGTCAGTCTATAAGAGGACGCGGCGATTTACCCGGACCACCCCTACGATGTACTCCTTCCGGATCGTCGGCGATCCTTCCGTTGACGAGTAGCGCGTGAGCCGATCAGGCCGGCGGCGTTGCTCCGACAAGTGAATTTCACCAAAGCCATCCTCAGGCGGTACAATCAGCCTTCCACGGCAGCCAGCCGCAACAAGGAGCGTTCACATGACGGAGAAGCACCCGGTAACGTCCAACCCACTCGTGACCCGGCGTGAAATGCTGGGGAGAACCGGCATGGCCGCCTTAACCGGCTTGGCAGGCAGTTCGGCGTTTGCTGTTCCACAGGCTCAGCAAACACGGCCTCGTATCGCCTGTTGCGTCAGCTTCTGGGGTGCTCCGGGATCCCATGCGGACTGGATCATTTGCAAGCTGATGGACGGCTACTGGTGGCAGGGCGCCCACACTCCGTCGAGGGTAGACATTGTGTCCGTGTACATTCATCAGTTTGATACAAGCGGGCTGGGCCAGAAAGTGTGCAAAGCGAAAAACATCCCGATCTATAAGACGGTGGGAGAGGCTGTCACGCTTGGTGGCAGGGAACTCGCGGTGGATGGTGTTGTTATCGTCGGCGAGCACGGGAACTATCCCACCGATCTCAAGGGCCACTGGCTCTTGCCGCGTTGGTGGATGTATCAGCAGGTCATTCGGGTTTTTGAACAAAGCAAACGCTCGGTGCCGGTCTTTAATGACAAGCACCTCTCCTACAGTTGGGACGACGCCAAGTGGATGTTTGACAAGTCTCGTGAGCTGAACTTTCCGTTGACCGGAGGTTCCTCCATACCGGTGTACTACCGCAAACCCGAGATAGAGATTCCGGCCGATACTCCCATCAAGAACTCGATCGTGATTGGCGGCGCCTCGGATGAGGGAGCCATCTTCCACTGCATCGACGTGCTCCAGGCCTTTGTCGAACGGCGTAAGGGCGGTGAGACGGGCGTCAAGGCGGTGCAGTCCATTCGGGGACCGGAAACAGCGAAGTGGGTGGAACGCAATCCCTGGGCCGGCAAGCTGCTCGATTCGGTAGCGGCACGTTTCAACCTAAAGCAGGGAAGTTTTCAGGAGAACGCCCAGGCAAATGTGTGCAGTGTGGAGTATAACGATGGGACGAAGGCGGCGGTAGTTGGGGGCCGGGGTGTGGGCTGGACCTACGCGGGCGAAATCGAGGGACAAAAGGAGCCGACGATCATCTCGATGCTTGGCTGGCCCGGTCCTTATGCCCAGTACCACGCCTCAAACGCCCAACCGCACTGGATCACCGAAATGATGGTTACCAGGAAGGAACCATTCCCCGCGGAGCGTCTGCTTCTGTCAACGGGTATCACGAACCACTACATGGAATCGAACTGGGAGAATGGCCGTTATTCTGCCTTGGGGCGCCGCATTGAGACAGCAGCCTTGAACATGAGCTACCGCTCGACACGAGGAGCGCAATTTAGCACGGGGGCACGGCCACCGGACGTGCCCTACCTGAGGGGTTTTGACAAGTAGACTCTACGCTCCAGCTGGCAGTGGGAAGGCAGGGAGGTGCCTTCTGCCTGAAGCGCGGCAGATTGGTCAAGTGCAAGAGTGGCGCGTTATTCAGGAGCGATCCGATTTCGAGCACGGAACAGATCTTGCCTGTTTACCAGTGCAATTGCGCCTGCCGGGGCGAGCGGACGCCTGCTTGGGAGAGCGGGCGCGAATTGCGTCACAGCGACCGGGATTTCGACGCTTTCGCTGCGTATCTAGGGCTCAGAGTCGTCTCGCGGAGGCTGCGGAAGAAGCCCTCAGAAATGCATAAGACTCTGAGGCAACCGCTCCCTTGCGGTCATGGCTCTGTAACGGAATCAGCCACTTACAGAGTGGGTGCGCGTTTCGTCCATTGTTCCACCGTTTACCAACTCGCAGTTCGCCGTCACCGGCGCACGATCATCAGGATGTCGCTGCCGCGCTGGTCTATCTGGGCGTGAACGATTGTTCCATGATCCGGGGAGCCGTGTTTGAAAATCGAAGAACCGGAACTCCCTCGATCCGGTGGAGAGGGGCGCGAAGTAGATCCCCCTGCTGGTGACGGTCCAATAGCGGCTCGGCGGCATGGGCGCCAGTTCCGGGACCGGTGATTCCTCGCCGTCGTCGACCGGCACCCGCCAGATCCCGCGCTCCGGCCCGCCATGATAGTAGAGCGTGCGGCCATCCGGCGACTCCAGCGCCTCACGTCCAACCTGGCGCGTGATCTGCACCGCCGCTCCCCCGTTGGAGGGCATCTTCCAGATCTGTTCGTCCCCGCTCCGCCGCGAGACGAAATAGATCCAGCGTCCGTCGTGCGACCAACTGGGCATCATGTCTTCGGCTTTCCCGTCAGTCAACGGCCGCGGATTCCCACCGGAGGTGGCAACGACGTAGATCGTCGAGTACGCGCCCGGATGCGCGTCGAATACGATGCGGCTGCCGTCCGGCGACCAGCGGGGAGTGCCGGTCACGCCCTTGCCGAATGTGGTCAAGCGGTGTGCGCCGCGCGGCCATCGCTGCCGCAGATCCAGATTTCCTGGGCGCCGCTCCGGTCCGAAACGATTGCGAAACGAATGCGATAAAGCGGCCATCCGGCGAAAAACGACGGACTGTGCTCCTGCTGCGATGACGCAATGAGTTTTCTCGACTGCCCAAACCTGCCCGTCTGCGGATCCTTCCGGGTCACCCAGATGTTGCGGTCGACGCTGTGTTCCGAGTACACAATCCGCTTTCCGTCCGATGAACAGGAAGGACTAAGTGCGGACCGGCCGGCGCCCGGCACCAGCGCCGGCTTACCTGCTGGGAACGGCAATTCCCAGAGTCCCCGGGCCGCCTGGATTTGTCCCGCAAACAACAGACTGCCATCGCACCAGGCGAGCCCCGTCATCAGAGTCCGTAGTTGCGTTAATTGAAGTCCCGGCTGATCACCTTCCTGGATGAAGATATCGCCGATAATCGGTTGCGGACACGCGGATGAATGCCAGTTTCCGATTGCGGGACAGCGCGGGGCTGTCCACCACCATACTGGCGGAGTTGAGACCGGCCAGCCGCTGTTTGCGCTGGCCGTCGATGGAGAACCGGTAGATCGCCTCGTCCTGTTCGTCGCGAACGGCGGCAATGAGGCCCGTCCCATCCGCGGTCCAGACCGGGCCGGGGTACACCTGAATCTGCGAGGCATGGTTGCTCCAGACCGGAGTCAACCCGGTAAGGTCAGTGACGTGCCGCGCCGCGCCACCTTCGGCCGGAACCACCAGTACATCCTTGGAGCCCTGGGCGAGGCGGATGAAGGCGATCTGCTTTCCGGCGGGCGACCAAGCCGGACGCAGGTCGTGGGCCGGATCGGTGGTCAGACGCAGGGGCTGAACCAGATCCTCCCCCACCAGCTACGGGCTGGGCATAAATATTGTAGTTAACCAACCCGCCCACCATGTAGTCGATCATCCCGAATCTAACCTGCACGCTCGACGGCCGGCCCATCTCGTTCTCACTGCCGGTATCGTAGCTGTACACCTGCTTCACGCAATCATCGCCCTGCCCGTTATCGCTCACCTGCGAAACGCGCCCAAGTGCATCGTAAGAATAGGAAAACTGCTTCCCATTCGCCCGCGTCATCCTCAGCGGGATCCCATCCGCATTGTAGGTGTACATCGTAGTCCCGGTATCCGGGTGCGTCTCCGATTCCAACCGCGGTGTCGTCGCGTTATAGCTCCAACTCCGCACCTGCGTCACCCCCGCCCGCGTGATGCTCACTTGCGACAACGCCCCCGACACTTGATAGCTGTACGGCGTCTCGTAATCCGCCCCGCCATCCGGGTTTGGCTCGATCGTCTTGGTCACCTGCCCCAGCGCCACGCCAGCCACTCGTGACAGAGACCACAAGGGGTGTGGAGTACCGGCTTACCCATTGCCGCCGCATAGCGCTAGCCCGGACCGCCTCCGGCCAGCACCTTGTCGATAGCCAGGATTCCAACCTCTACGTTTTCGTGGGAGAGGGCATCGGCGCGCCGGTGGAGCGATGCGCCGACAGCACCGGGCCCTGTGAGGTGTATTGAAGTCATGAAACGGCTGCTGCTGACCAGGCTGCTGGCGGCGCTGTCGCTGCCTGCATCCGACTTCAGCGGCACCTCGCTGTCCGTGTATCCTTCGGGCCTGCTCGGCGATTTGGTGGACGTGGCCTTCATGTTCACCCGCGAACAAGATCAACAACATCCCGGTTGAAGTTCACGGCAACAGCCAGATCGAGATGACCCAGGAACGGAAGTGTGCCCAACGCGCCGGCAGCAGCGCCCACCTGCAATGTTCGCGGGAATCCGTGCCCTTACGCTGCGGCGATTGCTGTAGACTCTCGTGCCCACTAAGCGTCGCTCAAACCGGAAATCCGGCCAGAAGCGCAACCGCGCGGAAGCATCTAGGGCATTCGCGGCCACAACGAACGGCAAAGCGTGATGCACATTGCGTCTCCCACACGGTCTCCCGAGTCAAAACTCACCAACCGCGAAGGCCGCGCCTCTTAAGAGTATTTATATCCACAGAAATCAACCTTGGGATGAGCAACTTACGCTTTACCACGATGTTCAAAATCCGTATGCTTGAATAACATTACGCTAGCAATGTGCTTCGAAATGTCGTACATCGAGTCCCTTTGGTTTCGCGGTAGGTACGGGCTGGCCAGCCGTTTGCGTATCGCCCTGTTGCGATCCTTCGGCATGACCATCGGCGAGCGCTGCCGTTTTGAGAAACTGCGGATCAGGAGACCCCGCCAGATTGCAGTTGGGGATTGGAACGCCTTCACAGAGGGAACATGGCTCTGGCCCACCGATCTTGACAGCGATCACGTTCGGATCCAGATTGGAGATCACAACTATTTCAACCGCGGCGTCATGATCGAGGCCACGAATCGGATCGAGATCGGCAGCCATAACATGTTCGGACCCGGAGTGTATATCACTGATGCAAACCATACTCTCCATCCGAGCCGCTGGGTATGGGAGTGCCCCATGGACTCCGGTACCGTGAGGATTGGCGATGGCTGCTGGCTGGGTGCGCGAGTCGTGATCCTCAAGGACGTTACACTGGGCGACCGCTGCGTGGTGGGCGCCGGTGCCGTCGTGACCAAGAGCTATCCGGCTGGGTCCGTGATCGCCGGCGTACCGGCAAAGTTGATCACTAGTGATATCCTGAGCGGGCGATCGTTTCGCCACGAACGGCCGGAACTGCGCTCCGATGCTGATATCATCCGAATGTTTCATCAGGAGCATTAGTCCGGGCACGCAACTTCCTGGTCACGGGAAGCTATCAGCCGGAGCTTTCCGCGACCGGCAGCACGCCTTCCCGGTAAGTGACGGGACAAGGGTAGCCTCTGGACTGCACCCAGCACCGCGCTGGACTGGGGCTGGAAACGTATGGACATGCCAACTTCCGGCCAAATCGTCTCAAACGCGAAGTAATGCTGGCTGGACTGCACGCACTGCATGCTTGATGCTCGACCGTATGACATTATGATCCTGGTTGCGGACGAAAGCGGGCCGTGCTCTCAACCGCGGCATCTATCGGCTGGCTCTGTTTCCCGCTCCGGATCGACCGGATCTGATCCTTTGGTGGCTGTGGTCCCGCGGACGAGATGACCGCCCATCTGGCGTGTTCAGTATCGGACTGCGCTCAGCGGTGCTCGCGAACCCAGTTCCCGGCACCCACGTGGTAGTTTCGCTTGTTCGCCGTATAGCCAAGCCGAGCGGCCTGCTTTGCCGTGAAATAACCGCCTTGCTGTTGAGCGACATCAAAGAACTCGCGGTGGCGTTCGGCGGTCCGCATAATGGTTCAACTTTCGTGAACCATCATGTTGCCTCGTTCGGTGTCAGTCAACGCTGCCGCGCGAGACCACTATTGCCTCGCCTTCGATTCTGCGCAGTGGGTGGTGGAAAGACCGGCAGAGGCGGGCGTGTACGAGTAACCTTGCCGGCGGCGACCTTTACCCAGTACCCACGCCCGGGCAGCGGCACCTTGAGCTTTCGACACGTCTTGGCGAGTGCGACATCGGAGACGCCATACTTTGAAGTAAGATTCCACATCGGCTCGGACCAAACCTCATCGTAGAGTCGTTCTCGATTGAATCTGGAGAGAAGGCGATACGAGATGTAGGAGGGTTTCTTCCACGTGGTTCTCCTTTCTTGGAGGCGTCAACCTCGTGTCCAAGAGGGCTCGACTTCTCGGGAGTATCAAGTGGAGATCTGCCGCGCCCCGGATAACGCAACCGGAGGTAGCCGGCGGCGAGAATGCGCGCGATAGTTTGGAGCTCCTCGACTGGGATTGGCAAGACGGTTCACCTCGCTGTGGATTTCGACCGCGGCGAGAGTCCGCCCTCCGGTCGTCTCGCAGTCTATCCGGTCTCGGAGGACGTGCGTGGAGCGCAGTCGCTGTCCTCCGAAGTAAACATACGCGAGAGCCGCGAAAACGGTAAACCCGAGGTGCTCGCTCAGAGAAGGAAACGCGACGCGGGAATGCCCATCTGGCATGCGTTCCAGGATGGGCGAGACGAACACACCTGGTAAAGGGGCGGCGGAGTTCGTAGGTTTGCGGGCGATGGATACAATCTGTGGGTGCGGTCTCGGCGGGTGGAGAGCTGGCCGGCGAGAAAGACGCCGCCAGAGACGAGAAAGGGGTGCAGACGGGCGGCCGGGCGGTTCTCTGCAGAGACTCCGCAGAGGACGGACGCACAAGCAACGTCTTGCAGTTGCTTGGGATATCGCGCGAAAAGGAGGGCTAGAAAATCAGAACCCTCACGTCAACCATAGGGGAGGAGATTTGGGGGTAAAAATTTTGGCTCAAATCGCCCCTGACATGCAGGTTGACAGCTCCGAGATTGCAAGCTATTGAATCAAAGAGGGTTAGATAATCTGGCAGCGGTTCGCATCCATTCCGGGGTACCGCTACAACTCTCTCGAACTGCTCGTGTAATCGCACGTCCCTGATAGACTAAGGACTGAGAGGCATTCCATGGAACGCAAATCTGTCATCGTAAGCGATCCGGAGATCCTGGGCGGCACGCCGTGCTTCCGGGGAACCCGCGTGCCTGTCGATTCTTTGATCGACTACCTCGAGGCCGGTGACACGCTCGATGAGTTCCTCGACAACTTCCCATCGGTCACCCGTGAGGCTGCCATCGCCGCACTGGAAGAAGCCAAGGCCCTCCTCACCAGCCCGCGATGAAGATTCTCATCGACGAGAACCTGCCGCGCAGACTCGTCGCACATCTCGAAGGACACGAATGCCGCACGGTCGTTCAATGCGGTTGGTCCGGGAAGAAAAACGGTGACCTGCTCGCCGTGGCCGATCCGCTCTTTGATGTTCTACTGACGCTCGATAAGAACCTTCCCTACCAGCAGAATCTGGACTCAGTACGAATCGCGGTGCTGATCATTCACGCCTACTCGAATCGAATTGCCGACCTGCTTCCGCTGCTCCCGGAATGCCTCGCGGCGCTGGAGACCATTCAGCCTCGGCAAGTGATTCGCATTGGGATCAATCCGCCCCGCTGAGCGCATTACTCCGGGCCCTTCTTCCAAGTCACCGCTACGCGATTCTGATCGGGTTTGTAGACGACACGCGCCACCAATTGCCGCAGTCGGCCGGCGTCCATCGATTCCCCCTCGCGCACATCCGGCTGCCTTTTCCAGATCATCGACTCGATGTCCCATGCGGGAATCAGATACCCGCATGGCGCCCGGGCCCCGGCAGTCGCCCGGCACCGGTAGTAGCGATAGACCTTGTTGCCCCGCCGGCAACTGTGCGGCGACAACGGCCGGCCACACCGCCCGCAGCGGATCTTGCCCTTCAGCGGCCAGACGTCTCCGTAAGCGCTGGGCTCCGGGCGAGCCGTCCTTCGAGAATCCAGCGCTCGCCCCGCGGCTTCGAACTGATCCATGTCGATGATGGGTGGATGCTCTCCAAGGCGGATCCCCGCGCCATTCCCGAGATAGCCCGCATAGACGGGGTTGCGCAAAGTCGCAACAACCTGACGCGCGCTCCAGGGTCCATTCGCCTTGGTTCGATACTGATTCGTGTTCGCCTCGCCAGCGATCTCTGACGGCCGCTTTCCCGTCGCCGCCTCCGCGAACCTCCATCGCACGACCTCTGCCTCCGTCGGCGCAGGTTCGAATTGCTTGGTCCGGGGATTCGCGTTGTAACCATACGGGACCGCTCCCGCCAACCGCTTTCGTTCCCACTTCAATCGAGCCCTCGCCTCCGCGATCCGTCCGGCGATCATCTCGCGTTCAAACTCGGCGAACGACGCCATGATGTTCAGTAGAAAGTGGTCCTGGGCTGCATTGCCCAACTCGGGCGCTGTCACGATAACGAGGTTGACGTGGAGGCGGCGGAACTCATCAAACAGCTTCACGCAATCCGCGACCCGCCGGGAAAGGCGATCGAGCCGGTGGACGAGGATGTGGTCGGCGCCGTCCTCGCGGAGAAAGGTAAGAAGTCGTTGCAGGCCTGGCCGGTCGAGTGTTGCACCCGAGAATCCGACGTCGTCGAAACGACCGTTCTCGACCATCCATCCCTGCGAGGCGGCGAACACCGCACACGCCTCACGCTGAATCGCGCAGGAAGAAAGCTCGTCCGAGGAACCCACCGACTGGCGAGTGTAGATGACGCACCGAACCGGCCTTCGCGTGCGACCCTCGCCAAAGGCGTCGAATGCCATGGAGGATCACTTCCATTGTCCCCCTGGCGGGGCCGAGTTTGAAAAT
>JAEUQF010000455.1 GCA_016789745.1 Bryobacterales bacterium | reverse complement strand
AGCTTCCGGCCATACCCGCCTGCACGATAACCTCGTTACCGTTCTGGGCCGTCTCACCGTCGCCACCTCCAGCCTGATCGGTCTGGCCGTTGCCGCGGTCGTCGTCTTCCCCACCTTCCGGCCCGGCGACCTCATCTCCGGACTCGGCATCACCTCCGTCGCCATCGGCTTCGCCTTCAAAGATATCCTCCAGAACTTCTTTGCCGGCATTCTGATCCTCTGGCGCCAGCCCTTCCGTATCGGCGACCAGATCCGCTCCGGCGAATGGGAAGGCACGGTGGAGGACATCAACACCTGGTCCACGCGCCTGCTCACCTTCGACGGCCAACGCGCGGTGCTGGCCAACGGCGAGGTCTACACCCGCGCCATCCTCGTCCACACCGCCAACCCCAGCCGCCGCATCCGCCTCAATGTCACTCTCCCTAAACCCGAATCGTTAGAAGAAGCCCGCCGCCTTATCCTCGATCTGCTGTCGAAAACCGAAGGCGTCCACCCCGAACCTGGGCCCTGGGTCTACATCGACGATCTGGCCACCGCGCCCGTCAACCTCCGCGTTTACTTCTGGACCGGATCCAAGCACGCCACCGCGCTCGCCGTCACCGATCGCGTCGCCAGCCGCATCAAACAGGCCCTCCACCAGGCCGGCTTGCTGTCGCCCTGACCATCCCCAATCGGGCCAATCCCACACAACTGCCCGCAACCCCGTAAAATAACCAGAAGTGGAGCAACCTACCCCGAACCCGCCGGCACCCGGCGCTGTCTGGCAACGTGTGCAGTTAGCGCGCCATCCCAAGCGCCCCCACACGCTCGATTACATCAGCCTGCTGCTGAGCGACTTTTCCGAGTTGCATGGCGATCGCGCCTTCGGCGACGACGCCGCCATCGTCTGCGGCATGGGCCTGCTCGACGGCGAGCCCCTGATGGTGGTCGGCCAGCAGAAAGGCCGCGATACCAAGCAGAAGCTCATCCGCAACTTTGGCATGCCGAAGCCCGAGGGCTATCGAAAAGCCATGCGCGTGATGAACCTCGCCGGCAAGTTCAATCGCCCCATCCTGACCTTGCTCGATACGCCCGGCGCCTATCCCGGTCTGGATGCCGAAGAGCGCGGCCAGGCGCAGGCCATCGCGCATAACCTGCGGGAGATGGCCCGCCTGCCCGTGCCGGTCATCGTGGTCGTCATCGGCGAAGGTGGCAGCGGCGGCGCGCTCGGCATCGGCGTCGGCAATCGCGTCTACATGATGGAAAACAGCATCTACAGCGTGATTTCGCCGGAAAGCTGCGCCGCCATCATCTATCGCGACGCCGGCAAAGCCGAACAGGCCGCCAACGCCCTTAAACTCACCGCGCCCGACCTGCTCCGCCTCGGCCTGATCGACGCCATCATCCCCGAACCGCCCGGCGGCGCCCAGGAGAATCCCGCCGCGGCCGCGGAACTCCTGCGCACCACTATCCGCATGGCGCTCCAGGAACTGAAGCCGCTCTCGCCCAAGCAACTCATCGATGAACGCTACGACAAGTTCCGCAAAATGGGCAGCTTCTTTGAGGAGCAGGCATGAAGAAGTCCGGCCTGTATATCATCCTGGGCGTGATTGTCTTCATCGCCGGCGTTGTCTACTCCACCATCGGCATGAAGAAGGCGCGCGTCAAAGTCTGCATGGAGTTCAATGGCCGTACCGCCTGCCGCACCGCCGGCGGCGAAACGGTGGATCGCGCCAAACGCGCCGCCATCGACAATGCCTGTGCGCTCATCGCCTCCGGCGTCGGCGATAGCATCGCCTGCCAAAACCGTACGCCCGTCAGCGTCGAAGAGGTGAAGTAAGCCCGTGTCCCGCTATCCGGGGACCGAACACGAAGGCCGCATTGCTCCCGACCGGCTGCACGCCGCTGTACAAGCTATCTTCGAAGCCTGCGGTATGCTGCGCGCCGACGCGGCGCTGCTGGCCGAAACCCTGGTGGCCGCCGACCTCCGCGGCGTTCATTCTCACGGCGTGCTCCGCGTGCCGGAGTACGTGGCCAAACTGCGCCATCACGGCGTCGATCCGCAGGGTCGCCCACTGGTGGTCTCCGATCAGGGCGCCGCGCTGGTCATCGATGGCCACAACAGCATGGGCCAGATTGCATCGTTCTATGCGATGGCGAAGGCGATCAACCGCGCCCGTACCGTGAACGTCGCGGCGGCCGCCGTGCGAGGCAGCAATCACTGCGGCGCTATGTTCTACTACGCCATGCAGGCGCTCCCCGAAGACATGATCGGCATAGCGATGACGAATGCGCTGCCCACCATGGCGCCGTGGGGCGGCAAGGACAAGATCGTCGGCATCAATCCTCTGGCGGTGGCCATCCCCACCGGCGAAGAGCCCCCCATCGTCCTGGACGCGGCCTTCAGCTACTCCTCCCACGGCAAGATCCGCATCTATCACCAGAAGGGCCACCCCATCCCATCGAACTGGGCCTTCGACAGCGAGGGCCAACCCACCACGGAAACCGAAAGGGCCATCCACGGCCTGCTGCAGCCCATCGGCGAGTATAAAGGCGTGGGGCTGGCGATTGTCTTCGGGCTGCTCTCGTCAATGCTGAGCGGCGCCGCCTTCGGCACCGAGTTAGGCAACATGATCGATGGCCCCCAAGCCGGCCAGGACGGCCACCTCTTCCTCGCCCTGCGCGTGGCGGGCTTCGAAGATCCAGCCAGATTCAAGGAACGCACTGACGCCGCCGTCCGCCAGATCCGCGAAAGCCGCCCGATTCAGGAAGGCACTCCGCTCTACGCCCCCGGCGGCCTGGAACACGAACTGGCGCAGGCCTACACCGCCGAAGGTATCCCGCTAAACGACGTCACGTGGCAGGGCCTCGACGACGCGGCCCGCGAACTGGGCCTGCCTGCCATCGCCTAGTCTACTCGCCGGCCACCGGAGCACTCTTCGGCTCCAAAGCCAGAATCGCCCCCGCCACCAGATACATCCCCGCGCCCACCAGCAAAGTCTGCAGCAATCCCAGATACAACGCCGCGAACATCGACACCGCCGACCCCATCACACTCGCCGCCGCGTTCAGAGACCACGCCCACCGCACCGAAGGCGCATGCCGCTTCTCCAGATACCCTAACCCGGTTGGGAATGGCATCCCCATAAAGAACCCCGCCGGAGCAATCAGCAGCGCCGACAACGGCAGCTTCACCCACCGCGGCCAGCCCACGCCATACCCCGTTATCGGCCCAGTCACAAACGCCAGCACCACCACCAGACCCGCGACCAGGAACAGCACCCGCAGCCACCGCTCCCGCGACCCGCCGATCAGATGCCGGCTGAAATAGCTACCCAATCCGCTCGATACCAGCATCGAAAAAATAATCACCGTGAGCGCGTAAACCGGGTGTCCCAAAAACAGCACGAACTTCTGGATCAGCGCGATCTGGATCAGGATATACCCCACGCCAATCGCCACGAAATACAGGAGGTAGCGGCGCAGCCCGCGTTCGGTCGGCAGCCGCGTCCCCAGCAGCAGCGGCGGCAGCGCAATCACAATCAGCGTCGCCACAATGCTGATGCCCACCAGCCCGAACAGCACCGGCACGGCCCGGTTGATCTTGAAGTCCGCCGAATCCCGCCCGGCGCTCGACAGAAACTTCAGCACATCGCGCGGCTGCACCGTGTAAAAGAAGAACGGCTTGTTATCATCCACCGGCGTGATGTCGTAGGGATACTGGTCGTAGAACTTCTGAACATCCTCCGCAGCCAGGTATTCGGAAAACGTGCTCGGGAACGGCAGGCCCGGGAAGTAGATCTGCTGCAACTGCGCATTGCCCACCGCCAGCGAGATCTTCGGCGCCGCCGTGGCCGGATTCATCGGCTTGCGGCTGATAATCACCGTGTCCGTCGCCCCCCAGCCCGCCAATTGCTGCGTGTTCTCCCGCGCCACAATGACGTGCCGCCACGTCTCCTTCTCCCCCAGCCGGTTCAACGCCTCGCGCGCCAGCGAAATCAGCCGTAGCGATTCGCGCGGCGGCTCAAAACCCCACCGCGTAAACGCCAGAATGCCGTCATCGGTCAGGTGCGTCAGGTAATCGTAGAAGGCGTCCGTGGTGTAGAGGTTGTTCTCGGTCAACGCAAAAGCACCCGCCGCCGTCGACGCCCACGTATCCACCAGCGTCGCCTGAATCACCTGGTACTTCTCATTGCTCCGGCGCACAAACGCCCGCCCGTCCTCCACCACCAGCCGCACTTCAGGCCTCTTCGTGTAGAGGTAGTTGCTGAGCTGCGGGAACTGCTTCTGCATGATGGTATTGGCGATGATCGGGTTGATCTCGACAGCCGTGATATCCTTGCTCCCCGACGCCAGCGCGCGCGCCACGTCAAAGCCCCCGCCCGCCCCGATGATCAGCGTCTTCGACCCCGGCCGCAGCCGATAAGGCAGCGCCGGACCCGACGTCAACAGCCCGAACTTCTCGTCGGCCGTCAGGTTGTCGTAATCGTAATGCGGGATGCCGGTAGACGCATCGGCATCAATCACAATCCAGCCCTTCTCCGGCACCAGCGCAATGCGCGAGAAACTGTTCCACTTGGTGAACGACTCCTTCGGCAGCTTCTGCCCCTTGGCAAACTGGATCTCCACGATCGGATTCTTGAAGTTGATGATCACCAGCGACGTCAGCGCCAGCGCCACCAGCACCGCCCCAGCCCGACCCTGGATCCGCCCCGCCATGTGGAACCAAATCGCGCCCGCCGCCGCAAACAGCACGCCCGCCGCGATCACCGTATTCGGCCCGCCCAGCGAGTTCAGAAACGGCACCAGCAGCAGACAGCCACCCGCGGCACCGATGAGGTCAAAGAAATACACCTTGTCGATCCGCTCCACCGTCTCGTTGATCGCCAGCGCCACAATCGTGCCCGAAATCACGAACGGCAGCGCGGAGGCGAAATACACCGCCGCCAGCGTCAGGTTTCCCGCATCGGTATTGCGCGACAGCAGAAACATCAGCGAGCCCAGCACCGCCACCGCGTTCGCCGTCGACAGAATGCCCAGACGCTGGAATACCGTCTGCTTCGGTCCGCCCACCAGGTAACTGAGCACACCTCCGGCCCCCAAGCCGAACAGCGCAATCGACACCGCCAGAAACGCCAGGTGGTAGTGGAAAATGACCGAAAAGATCCGCGTCAGCGACAACTCCAAAATGAGCGTCGCCAGCGTGGTCATCGTCACGCCCAGATAGACCTGCGGCCAGCTGATGGGTTTTACAGGGAAGGGAGAATCAATACGAGCCAACCCTCTATGTTACGCGAGAAGCCGCTACACTCGTACCAAATGCGAGTTTTCAGGATTGTTGGGGTCTCGCTGGCGCTGGCGGGTCTCGTCCACGGACAGGATATCAGCGGGCCGCGCCTCCGGGCCCATGTAAAGTTTCTCGCCAGCGATCTGCTGGAAGGGCGCGGCGTCGGCACCCGCGGCGGCGAATTGGCAGAACAGTACATCGCCACCCAACTGCAGCTCCTCGGCGCGCAGCCCGCAGGCGAGAACGGCACCTACCTGCAGAAAGTGCCGCTAGTAGGCATCCAACCCCTGCCCTCCGCCAACCTCCGTTTCGGTAACCAGGACCTCCGCTGGCTGGAGGAATTCGTCGGCACCAACCAAACGCAGAAGGAGTCCTCCGCCATCGACGCCGAAGCCATTTTCGTCGGCCACGGCATCTCCGCGCCCGAATGGGGCTGGGACGATTACAAGGGCGTTGACGTGAAAGGCAAAGTCGTCGTCCTGTTCACCGGCGAACCGCCCTCCACCGACCCTACCTTCTTCGACGGCCGCGCCCTCACCTATTACGGCCGCTGGACCTACAAGTACGAAGAGGCCACCCGCCGCGGCGCCGCCGGAGCCATCATCGTCCACACCACGCCCACCGCCAGCTACGGCTGGGATGTCGTCAAAAGCTCCTGGGGCCGCGAAGACATGGCCGTCAAGCTGGAGCCGGGCGCGCATGCACTCTCGTTCGCCGGCTGGATCACGCAGCCCATCGGCGACAAGCTGTTCTCCTCCCAGGGCAAGACTGCCGAGCAGATGCTCACCCTGGCCGACACCAAAGGCTTCCAACCCGTGCCGCTCAACGTTCGTTTCCAGGGCACCTTCCCCACCAAGATCCGTACCGTCGAATCGAACAACGTCATCGGCATCATCCCCGGTAGTGATGCTGCCCTGAAGGCAGAAGCCGTCGTCTTCAGCGCCCATTGGGATCACCTTGGCGTGGGCACGCCCGTCAATGGCGACCGCATCCACAACGGCGCCGTCGACAACGCCACCGGTTGCGCCATGGTCCTCGAAATGGCCCGCGCCTGGCAGAACCTGAATCCCAAACCCCGCCGCTCCGCGCTGTTCCTGTTCGTTACGGCGGAAGAGAACGGCCTCCGTGGGTCGGAATACTTCGGCCGCCACCCCACCGTATCCCTCGACAAGCTGGCCGTCAACCTGAACTACGATGCCTTCTACCCGTTCGGCCGCACCACCGATGTGGTGGTCACCGGTGCCGAACGCACCTCCATCTGGGCGCTGGTACAACATACCGCGCAGCGCTTCCGCCTTTCCATCAAGCCCGACCCGCGCCCCGAAGCCGGCCACTACTTCCGCTCCGATCACTTCTCCCTGGCCAAGGTCGGTGTCCCAGCCTTCTCCATCAACGGCGGCGACAACTTCGCCGGCAAGCCCGAAGGCTTCGGCGCCAAGGTCTTCGGCGACTACAACTCCAAGCACTACCACCAGCCCTCGGATGAATACAGCGAATCGTGGGATATGGCGGGCATGGAGGAGATGGCGAAGTTTGGCTTCACGCTCGGCCTGGACGTTGCCAACAGCCCCAAGTTGCCCGCTCGCCTGAAATAGCCATGGAGCCCATCTCCCACTTCTTCTACTCGCACCGGCTCAAGCTGCAGTTCTGGGATTGGGGCGGCGAAGGCGAGGCCCTGCTGCTGGTGCACGGCGGCCTGGATCACGCCCGCAACTGGGATTGGGTCGCCCGGAGCCTGCGGCAGCACTTCCACGTCTATGCCATCGATCTGCGCGGCCACGGCAACAGCCAGACCGCCGAAGGCAGCGCCTACACGGCGCCGGAGCATGTCCTGGATATCTCTGCGCTGCTCGATGTCATCGGCAGCTATCCAGCGTATCTGGTGGGCCATTCCCTGGGCGGCATCCTTTCGCTGATGTATGCCGGCATCTACCCTGATCGCGTCAAGAAAGTCGTGTCCATCGAAGGTGCGGCCTTCCCGCCCGGCCACAAGGTGTACGCCCCGGCCCCCGAACGCATGCGCCGCTGGATCGAACGCGTGCGTCAGGCCGAACAGCGCGAACCGCGCGCCTACGACTCGCTGGACGCGGCCGTGGCTCGCATGAAGGAAGCCAATCCGCATCTCTCCGACGACGTCGCCCGCCACCTCACGCTGCACGGCACCAACTGGCAATCGAACGGCAGCCTGGTGTGGAAGTTCGACAACTACGCCCGCATCTTCCCGCCCATGGGCCTGGCGCTCGAAGACTTCAAGGAACTCCTGGGCGCCATCACCTGCCCGGTGCAGTTGTTCTGGGGCCTGGAAAGCTGGGCGCCAGATCCCGAACCCGACGGGCGCCTCGCCACCCTCCGCAACTACCGCATCGTCCGCGTTCCCAACGCCGGTCACTGGGTCCACCACGACCAACTCGATCTTTTCCTCCGCGAAGCCACCGCGTTCCTAATAGAGCCATCCGTCTAAGCTAAGGGCCCGGAAGGAACCCGCCTGCCCATAACCAGGAAGACGTCCGCAGGCCCGTTCCCATGATTTGGCGTATGTTTTCTCTGCGTCCGTGGCGCCTCTGCGCGCGACTTTCCGGAACCGTCTGCCGGCGTCTTCAACGGAGAGGTAGCCGGGGTTATTGCCAACCCCGTAAACCAATCGGTTTCCTTGTCGCCTACAATGTAAGGCGTCATGCGTGCCTTTCTCCTGCTCGCCCTCTGCGCCCCCCTGCTGGCGCAATCCGGATTCAATGGACGCTGGGATATCACCCCGCACAAGCACCCGCGCGGCCGTGCCTGGTGGCTGGAAATCTCAGGCGCCGGCACGCCAAAGCCCACAGGCAAGTTCGTTTCCGCCTATGCCGGCGACATGAACACCATCGACGAGATCAAGGTGAACGGCAATTCCCTCACCTTCAGCTTCAAGCGCCCCGAAGGCCTCCTCGCCTACACCACCAAACTCCAGGGCGACAAGCTCATCGACGGCGTATATACCGAAAACGGCACGCAGAAGATGACCTTCAGCGGCGTCCGCGCCCCGGAGATCAACGAAACCGACGACGGCTCTTGGAAAAAGGGCAAGCCCGTCGAACTGTTCAACGGCAGGGACATGACCGGCTGGAAGCCGCTGCTCAAAGACGTGCCGCTCGGCTGGAAGGTGGACAACGGCATCCTCGTCAACGCGCCCAAGGCCAACAACCTCATCAGCGAAGGCAAGTATTGGAACTTCGAACTGCATGCCGAATTCCGTGTCGGCGAGCATTCCAATAGCGGCATCGGCCTCCGCGCCCGCTACGAGATCCAGATCCTCGAAGACTACGGCAAACCGCCCGACACCCATTCAAACGCCGCCCTCTACAGCCGCGTCGCCGCCTCGGTGAACCCCAGCCGCAAGGCCGGCGAATGGCAGACGTTCGATATCCGCCTGGTGGGCCGCACCGTCACTGTTGTCGCCAATGGTAAGAAGGTGCTGGACAAAGTGAAGATCGAGGGGCTGACCGCGGTGGCCGTCGACGCCAACGAAGGGCAGCCGGGCCCGTTCATTCTGCAGGGCGACCACGGCAGCGTCGAGTTCCGCAAACTCACCCTGACCCCGCTCACCAAGTAGGAGGGCGCCATGGAGCGACGAACATTTCTCGGCATGCCGGCAGCCGCGATGGCCATGGCACAAGGAGGCAAGCCGGTGCGATTCGGCATCGATCTGTTTAGCATCCGCAGCCAGGGTTGGACCCCCTTCCAATACCTCGACTACTGCGCCAAGTGGAAGGCCGCCGTCGTCCATTTCTCCGAAATCCGGTTTATCGGAAATTTGGAGCCCGAACACCTAAAGAAAGTCCGGCAACATGCCGAGCGATTAGGTGTGGAGTTGGAGTTGGGCATGCGGTCGGTATGCCCCACCTCAAAGGCGTTTGACCCCGCACAGGGTACCGCCGAACAGCAGATTGGGCGGATGATCGATGCGGCGAAAACGGTTGGCTCCAAACTGGTACGCGGGTTTCTGGGAACCATGGCGGACCGGTCCGGCGGCCCAACCATCGAACAGCACATCGAGACTACGGCCAAAACCCTGCGCCCGCTGCGCAGCCGGTTCCAGGACGCCGGCGTCAGGCTGGCCATCGAAAACCATGCGGGCGACATGCAGGCACGGGAACTGAAAATGCTGATCGAAGAAGCGGGAAAGGACTTCGTGGGAGCTTGTATCGATTCCGGTAATCCGGTCTGGGCGCTGGAAGACCCGCACCTGACGCTCGAAACCCTGCACCCCTACGTGCTCACCAGCCACGTCCGCGACTCCGCCGTCTGGAAGACTCCGGAAGGCATTGCCGTGCGCTGGACCCGCATGGGCGAAGGCAACGTCGGCATCTCGGACTGGGTGCGCCGGTTCAACGAACTGTGTCCCGGCAAAGCCATGTCGCTCGAAATCATCGTCACCGGCCCGCGCAACTTCGCCATCTACGACCCCAAGTTCTGGGAGGGCTACCGCAACGTGCCGGCCTGGGAGTTTTCCCGCTTCCTGGCATTAGCGGAGAAAGGAAAACCCTCCCCGCATACGCCGCCCGCGAAAGACCAGGCAGCCGCGCGGGAGCGGGAGGATTTGGAAGCGTCCGCCCGTTGGGTTCATGAATTCTTCAAACTATGAGTGTGCTTAAAGGGAAGATTGCCCTGGTGACCGGCGGATCTCGCGGCATCGGACGCAGCATCGCAGAGTTCTTCGCGAAGGTCGGAGCCACCGTCATTATCACCGGGCGCAAGCAGTACGCGCTCGACAAGGTGGGTCAGGAATCGGCGATGCTGCCGGGGCGGATCGTCCCCATGCAGTGCAACGTAACGCGCGGCGAAGACGTCGAGGGCCTGGTTTCCACTATCCTCCGCGAACAGGGCCGCATTGACGTACTGGTCAACAACGCGGCGACCAACCTCTTCAACGGCTATGCCCTCGATTTGGGCGACGCTGAGTTCGACCGTATGGTGGAAACCAACCTCAAGAGCGTATTCCGCCTCACGCGCCTGATAGCCCCGTCAATGGTCAAACAGGGCTCGGGCTCCATCATCAACATCGCCGGCACCGCGGGTATCAAGCCGGAACCGCTGAACCTGCTCTACTCCATGACCAATGCCGCGCTGATCATGATGACCAAGTCCTACGCGCTGGAACTGGCCCCGCGAGGCGTGCGCGTCAACGCCATCGCCCCCGGCGTCATCCAGACCGAAATGAGCGCCCACATCTGGCGCGACGAACAGCGCCTGGAACAGCACATGATGCTGCAACCCCTGCGCCACCTGGGCCAACCGGAGGAAGTCGCCGAAGTAGCCGTCCTGCTGGCCAGCGAACGGTCATCGTTCATGACGGGACAGGTAATCACCGTAGACGGCGGCATGCTGCTGGCGTAGGCCTTCGGCTCACTTGAGCCCGAAATAGAGCTACAATGAGCTTATGGTCGAAGCGGAACGAGTAGCCGATGTCCTGGGTATTGAGGCCGCCGACATCCGGGAACTGTCCCGAAAAGTGGAACAAGGGCTACCCAAAAGATCGCTCGTCCGCGTAGCAGAGCGCTTGGCCATTCACAAAACGGACATTGCCCGGCTGCGGGCCGCTGTAGTCCCGGATGCGACGTTCAAACGGCGGGTCAGGCTCAGCCCACAGGAGAGCGAACGAACAGAGCGATTGGCTCGTGTCATCGCTCATGCCGAGTATGTCTGGGACGACCGCGATGCCGCGAAGGAGTGGCTGAATCTTGCTCACCCGCTTCTCGACGGCAAGACACCGTACCAGGCGGCGCTGACGGATCTCGGTGCTCGCCGCGTCGAGGATATTCTCCACAGAATCTTTTATGGAATCCCGGCCTGAACGGGCTTTCCGAATCGCGGACCGGCGCTTTCCCCCGTTCGACGGTTTTGGGGCGTTCCAGTATGGAGGCCGCTGGAACTCGCCGGGCCACAGTGTGATCTATGCTGCGGAAACCTACCCCGGCGCGCTGCTGGAGAGCCTCGTCTATCTCGGCCGCGCGCAAGTGCCCAAGCCGCAAGTCTGGATAGAGGTTCCCATTCCGCCAACGATTCGCATCGAGTACGTGCCCGCCCTGCAGGGCTGGGACGACACCGGATCCAAAGCAGCCCGTGCCTTCGGCGATCGTTGGCACCAGGAACGGCGTTCGCTCGTTCTCGTCGTTCCTTCCTTGGCGGCGGCGGGTCAGGCTCGCAACATCATCTTCAACCAGGAACATCCGGACTTCGCTCAACTGAAGCCATCCCAGGCTAAACCCGTCAACTGGGATGAACGTCTATTCCGCTAACCGTCGCTACTCGTAGTACCGAGTCAGCGTCTCCGCCACACAAGCTGGCTTCTCCACCCCTTCCATCTCCACCGTCACCTGGAACCGCACCTGCCACCCACCCTCCACATCCGTCACATCCAGCAGCAAATACCGCGCCCGGATCCGCGACCCGCACTTCACCGGATTCATGAACCGCACCTTGTTCACACCGTAGTTGATCTGCATGCGGAACTGCTGGTCGATGCCGATCGTCGCATACCCGAACTGCGACAACAGCGACAGCGTCAGATACCCATGCGCGATGGTGGTACCGAACGGTGACTCCGCCGCGGCGCGCCCAGGGTCCACGTGAATCCACTGGTGATCATTCGTGGCCTCCGCGAACAAATCGATTCGCTCCTGGCGGATCTCCAACCAGTCACTCACCGCAACCTCCTGCCCGGCATGCGCCTTCAAATCGTCGATTCCGGCAAACTGGCGTCGTGGCATCCCATCCTCACAAAGCATATAATCGGTCCAGCGAAGGGCTATCCTCCATGCGGCTCCGGACGTTCTGTCTCTATTTGTCTATCGCTACGTGTGCGTCGGCCGCGCAGGCTGGACGTGCGGTCTCTTTCGAGAAAGAGATTAGACCCATTCTAGAAGCCCGCTGCGTGAAGTGTCACGGGCCGGCCATGCAGTTGGGCAAACTGGACCTGCGCAATCGCGCCGCAGCCATCAAGGGCGGCGAAAAAGGTCCGGCCTTCACCCCCGGCAACGCCGCGCAGTCCATCCTCTACAAGCGTGTAGCAGGCCTGGAGAAGCCCGTCATGCCGATGGACGGCAAACTCACCACGGCCGAAGTGGAATCCCTCCGCGTTTGGATCGACCAGGGCGCCGCCTGGGACGCCGAATTGACCTCCAAGAGCGCGAAAGACCCGTTGAAAGAGTACGAAGAGTCGAAACTGCCTGCCGGCGCCAGGGAGTTCTGGTCCTTCCAAAAGCCCGTCAAGCGCGACCCGCCCGCGGCCACCGACGCGCGCTTCAACGACAACCCTATCGACCGCTTCCTATTCGGCGAGTGGATCAAACGCGGCCTGAAGCCCGCCCCCGTCGCCGACAAGCGCACCCTCCTGCGCCGCGCCTACCTCGATCTCACCGGCCTCCCACCAACCCCTGAAGAAGCGAAGGCTTTCCTGAACGACAACACCGCCGAGGCTTGGCCGAAACTGATCGACCGGCTGCTGGCATCCCCGCATTACGGCGAGCGTTGGGGCCGCCACTGGCTCGACGTCGCCCGCTATGCCGATTCCAACGGCTACGAGCATGACTTCGATCGCCCCAACGCCTGGCGCTTCCGCGATTACGTCATCCGCGCCTTCAATCGCGATACGCCGTTCAATCGGTTCCTGTTAGAGCAACTCGCCGGCGATGAGGTGGACGACGTTACCTACGACACCCTCACAGCCACCGGCTTCCTCCGGAACTATGCCAAAGTCGGCTTCCGCGAGAAGGACAACCCGCAGTTCCGTTACGACTACCTGGACGACATGATCGCCACCCTCGGCCGCGGCGTCATGGGCCTGACCGTACACTGCGCCCGCTGCCACAACCACAAGTTCGACCCGATCCTGCAACGCGACTACTACCGTCTGCAGACCTCGCTGTTCAGCTACGTCGAAGTGGACCACCCGCTGGTGCCGAAGGAACAGGCCGATGCCTACTACCGCCAGCAGGCCGAAGTGGATGCGAAGATCGCACCCCTCAGACAGGCCATCGCCGCGATCGAAGACCCCTACAAGCTGGAACTGGTCAAACTCAAATACACAAGGTTCCCGCAGAACGTGCAGGATGCCATCGCCACGCCCGAAGACAAACGGACAGAAGGGCAGACGCTGCTGGCCAACCAGGTCATCCGCACCACCCGAGTCTCCAGCGCCGAAGTCGCCCGCCATCTGAAGCCCGAAGAAGCCGTCGAGGTCAAACGCTTGAACCGCGAGATCGCGGCACTCGAAAAACAGCGCCCCGCACCCATCCCCACTGCCATGGGCATCACCGACGGCGATTACCGCCTCACTCCGGATGGCGCCGGCGATGAACCCGCACCCGGAAAAGGCGGCAAGCGCGAAGTCGTGGAAGGAACGTTCCTCCATACCGGCCCCGGCGCCTACAAGGCCCCTCCCGCGCACTTCCTCCACGGCGGCGACATGTACAGCCGCGGGTCCATCATGAAGCCAGGCTTTCTGACGGTACTGAACGGCGATACGGCACCCGCGGAACTGCCCCCCAGCCACCATCGAACCTCCGGCCGCCGCCGTGCCTTGGCCGAGTGGCTGACCTCGGCCGACCATCCGCTCACCTCGCGCGTCATCGTCAATCGCGTCTGGCATCATCACTTCGGCCGCGGCATCGTCCCCACCATCGACAACTTCGGCCATACCGGCGAGAAGCCCTCCCATCCGGACTTGCTCGACTGGCTGGCCGTCGACTTCCGCGAGTCCGGCTGGAGCTTCAAACGCCTGCACCGGCTCATCCTGACCAGCCAGGCCTACCAGATGGCCTCATCCTGGGCCGATGCGGGCAACGTCGCCAAGGACACCGACAACACCTATCTGTGGCGCTTCCGCCAGCAGCGACTGGAGGCCGAAATCCTCCGTGATTCCGTATTGGCCGTCGCCGGGTCCCTGAACACCCTCATGGAAGGCCCCGCGGTGTTTCCGCAACTGCCCGAAGAATCGTTGAAGTCCATGAAGAACGGCATCTGGAAGGTCCAGCAGGAGGGCCCCGACACTTGGCGCCGCAGCATTTACGTCTACCGCAAGCGCGGGCTCCCCTTCCCCTTCTTCGAAGTCTTCGACCTGCCGGACCAGACGCTCACCTGCGGCCGCCGCAACGTCTCCACCGTCGCCACCCAGGCCTTGACGCTGCTCAACAACGAGTTCGTCCTAAACCAAGCCCGCCGCTTCGCCGAGAGAATCAAAGCGCTCGCCCCCGGCGACGCCAACGAACAGTTGCAGATCGCCTACGAACTGGCTCTCAGCCGCCCGCCGAACGCCGAAGAGCGCCGCGTCGCCCAGGAATTCCTCCAAAAGAACACCTTGGAGGACTTCGCGCACGTGCTGCTCAACCTGAACGAGTTCGTTTATCTGAGGTAGGCCATGAAGAAGCCCCGCGCATTTGTCGACCGCCGCCAATTTCTCTTCGAAGCAGGAAACGGCATCAGCGGCCTCGGTCTGGCATGGCTGCTCCAACGCGACGGCGTGCTGGCCGCGCCGCCGCCCGCCACCAGCACCCCCGGCTGTGCCGCCGGCAGCATCGAGACGCCCTTCACCCCCAAGAAGCCGCACTTCCAGCCGCGCGCCAAAGCCGTCATCAGCCTCTTCATGAGCGGCGGCGTCAGCCACATGGACACCTTCGATCCGAAGCCCATGCTGCAGAAGTACGCCGGGCAGCCGCTCGCAGGTAAAGGCGAAATCGTCGTGCGGCAGGGCCATCCCGGCCCGCTCATGCCGTCGCCCTTCACGTTCAAACAGTATGGGCAGTCCGGGATGCCGGTGTCGGAGCTGTTTCCGCACCTGGCCACCAAAGTGGACCAGATGGCGTTTCTGCGGTCGGTGATTGGGCGGTCGAATGATCACGTCATGGCCAGCTATGAGCTGTCCACCGGCACCGTGCGCATGGGTTCGCCCAGCGTCGGTTCCTGGGTGACGTACGGGCTCGGCTCGGAGAACCAGAACCTGCCCGCCTACGTCGTGATCTACGATGCGCGCGGCGGCCCCTTCGGCGGCCCGTCCAACTGGACCGCCGGCTATATGCCCGCGGTCTACCAAGGCACCATCTTCCGCTCGGCAGGAACGCCGATTGTCGACCTCAGGCCGCCCGAAGGCGTCAGCGATGCCCAGCAGCGCGCGCGCCTCGACCTGCTGGGCAAACTCAACGCGCTGGACGAACAGCGCAATCCCGCCAATTCCGAACTCGCGGCGCGCATCGCCTCTTATGAACTGGCCTACCGCATGCAAGGCTGCGCACCGGAGGCCGTGGATCTGGCGAACGAGTCGGAAGCCACCAAAAAACTGTACGGCCTTGATAATCCCGTAACCGAGCCGTTCGGGCGCCAATGCCTGATGGCTCGCCGGCTGGTCGAACGCGGTGTACGCTTCGTGCAGATGTACCACGGCGGCCTTGGCAACCAGAATACCGACACCTGGGATGCCCATGAAGACGTGCGATCCAACCACACCCGCCACGCCGCCGAAGTGGATCTGCCGATGACCGGCCTGCTCACCGATCTCAAAGCCCGCGGACTCCTGGACGACACCCTGGTCGTCTGGGGCAGCGAATTCGGGCGCATGCCCATCAGCCAGCGCGGCGTCGGCCGTGACCATAATCCCGGCACCATGACCATGTGGATGGCCGGAGCGAAAGTGAAGGGCGGGCAGGCCATCGGCGCCAGCGACGATTTCGGCTACAAAGCCGAAGTGCAACCCATCACCGTACATGACCTGCATGCCACCATCCTCCATCTACTGGGCATGGATCACACGAAGCTGACGTACGCCTACCAGGGCCGCCGCATGCGCCTCACCGACGTGTACGGAGTCCCGGTTCCACAAGTGATCGCCTAACCGGGCTACCCTGGAATCATGGAAGCCCTTTGGGTGGTCCTGATTCTCTTCGCAGTGTTGCTGCTGAACCGGTTCACCGGAGGCGGATGAGGGCGCCAGGGCCCCGGTCGGGGCTCCTGCTAACCACTCCGCGAGGAAGTACTCCACACCCCGCGGGTCTCGGTTAAGTCGTTTGGCGTTGTTTTCTCTGCGTCCTCCGCGCCTCTGCGCGCGATTTCCGGAAACGTTTGCCCCATGCGGTCGTCTTGGCGGGCTTGACGAGAGACCAGTTGGGCCGCGAGTCACTCCATCCGCAGCGCCAGCCGCAGAAACGACAGCACATCCACATGCTCCTCAATCTGCTTCGATCGCGGCTTCCCCGCCCCGTGCCCCGCGCTCTCCGCGATACGAATCAGAATCGGCGCCTTGCCCTCCTGCGCCGTCTGCAACGCCGCCGCGTACTTGAAACTATGCGCCGGCACCACGCGATCGTCATGATCCGCGGTCATCACCATCGTTGCAGGATACTGCGTCCCTTTCCGGATGTTATGCAGCGGGGAATACCGCAGCAGCACCGCAAAGTCTTCCGCGTTGTCCGGGTCGCCATAGTCGGACGCCCATGCCTTGCCGATCGTGAACTTGTGGAACCGCAGCATATCCATCACGCCGACCGCCGGGATAGCCGCCCCGAACAGATCCGGCCGCTGGTTCAGACAGGCACCCACTAACAGACCGCCATTGCTCCCTCCGTAAATCGCCAGCTTCTCGCGGCGCGTGTACTTCTCCCGAATCAGATACTCACCCGCCGCAATGAAATCATCGAAGACGTTCTGCTTGTTCTTCAACATGCCGGCCTTGTGCCACTCCTCGCCATACTCGGCACCGCCGCGCAGGTTCGCCACGGCGTAGATGCCGCCCATCTCCATCCAGGCCATCCCCAGGTTGTTATAAGCAGGAGTCAGCGAAATCGCGAAGCCGCCATAACCATACAGCAGCACCGGGTTGTTCCCATCGCGCTTCAGATCCTTGCGGCTGCTCACAAACATCGGCACCCGCGTTCCGTCCTTGCTGTTATAGAAAACCTGCCGCGTTTCAAAGCGCGCCGGGTCAAAAGCGTACTGGTTGGCGAACAGCGGGCTGCTGTCGCCGCTGGCCCAGTCATAGCGATATACCATCGGCGGCTGCGTGTAGCTGGCGTAGGTGAAGAACTGCTCGGTGTCGTTCTGCGCGGTTTTGCCCCAAATTGCGGTACCCACGCCCGGCAGTTGCAGCGTGCGTGCCGGCTTGCCGTCCAGCGTAAAAGCCTTTACCACGCTCTTGGCATCTTCCATGTAGTGGCCGATAAGATGACCCGCACCCCACCAGACCCCATCCAGCGGCTCCTTCGCCTCGGCAATCAGGTTCTTCCAATCCGCCTGCGCCGGCCGGTCCGGACGAATCGAAACCACCCGGCCGCGCGGAGCACCAGCCGTCGTCCAGAACAGGATCCCCTCCTGATGCACCCCAATCGGGTTGAAGTCGCCAATGAAGTCCGGAACCAGCGCCGTGCTCTTCGCACCCGCCATCTTCAGATCCACCCACTCCACCCGCTTCTCCTGACGCGTGCCGTATTCGATCACCAGCACCAGATAGCGCCCATCCTTGCTTACCCATGGATTCGCACGCCATTCCGGCTGGTCCGGGCGGTCCCAAATCAATTTGTCTTCCGATTGTTTCTGCCCCACTTTGTGAAAGTAGAGCCGCGCGTTCTTCGTTTCCGCCGTCAGTTCCTCGCCGGCCTTCGGCTTGGGATAGCTCGTGTAGTAGAACCCGTCACCGGACGCGCTCCACACCGGCGAGCAGAACTTCACCCACTCCAAATGATCATCCAGGTTCTTGCCCGTCCGCAGGTCGCGCACAAACCACTCGTTCCAATCCGACCCCGCCTTGGCAATACCATACGCCACATACTTCGCGTCGGGACTCGGCGCCCACGTCGCAATCGCCGCCAGACCTTCCTTTGATAACGTGTTCACGTCCAGCACCACGCGCGACTGCCCGTCCGGCGTACGCATGTACAGCGACGGCTGGTTCTCCTTGCCGTCCTGGCGAAGGTAGAACAGGTGGCCGGCAACCTTCTCCGGAGCCGAGGCGCGCACATACTCGTTGATCTCCGCCAAACGCCCGGCCAGCGCATCGCGGCCCTTGGCCTGGTCCAGCCATGCCCGCGTGTGTTTATTCTGTTCCTTGATCCACGCCTGCGATTCGGGCGAGTCCGGATTCTCCAGCCAGCGATAAGGATCGGCTATGGATTTGCCGTGCAGCGTGTCACTCTGATCGGAGCGCCGCGTGGTGGGCGGCGCCGCCCAAACCACTACCATCGCCAGAAACAACACTGGAAGCAGGACCAACAGAAGCCGCATTCCCGCATTGTGACAGACTGTTAGGAACCGCCGCAGATGATTAAATTTCTCTACCGCCTCCTGGTGCGCTGCCTTTTCCGCCTGCATATCCATGGGGAGCCGCCGCGCACGGCTCCGGAGCGCCTGCTGGTGATCTCCAATCATCAGTCCTTTCTGGACGGCATCCTCATCGCGTCGCATCTGGATATTGATGTGACGTGGGTGGTGCACCAACAGCTTCTGCAAAAGCGCTTTTTTCGCTGGTATTTGAGTTTTATCCGCCATATCGCCATCGACGCGGCGGCGCCCCTGAGCATGAAGCGCGTCTTCCAACTGCTGGAATCCGGCGTCCCGGTGGGCATCTTCCCCGAAGGCCGCCTGACCACCACTGGCGGCCTCATGAAGATCTACGACGGCACCGCATTCCTCGCGGCACGCTCCGGAGCATCCATTCTGACCGTCCGTGTAGACGGCTTGCAGCATTCCCTGTTCGGCCGCATGAAGGCTCCGTTTCCAATCAAAAAACGGCCTGAGGTACACCTAACCTTTCTGCCGCTCCAGAAGATCACCGTCCCCGAGGGCGGCTCCGCCAAGCAGCGCCGGCGCCTGGCCGGCGAGAAGATGCGCCTGCTGATGCAGGAAGCCAATGTCGCCGCCCGACGCCCCAACACCCTGTGGGAATCACTCCTGGATGCGGCCGACCTCTATGGCTACGACGCCCCCATCGTCGAGGACATTCGGCCCAAGCTCGATACCTACAAGGACCTCTTGAAGGGAGCCCTCGCCCTCGGCCGCCTGCTGGCCCGCCAAACCACGCCCGGCGAGCGCGTCGCCCTGCTGCTGCCCAATGCCGGACCTGCCGTCGCCGCTCTGTTCGGCTTATGGTCCCAAGGCCGTATACCGGCGCTGCTCAACTACACCGCCGGCGTCGACGGCATGCAAAGCGCTCTCGAACTGGCCCAAGTGAAGCTGCTCGTAACCTCCCGTGCATTCCTCGAAAAGGGCAAGCTTACCGACAAGGTGGCGCAGTTGAAGGGCGTTACGGTGGTGCACCTGGAAGATCTGCGCGAACAGTTCGGACTCTTGGACAAGCTCTGGCTCATCCTCTGGGCGCTGGACGATCCGCGGCGCATCCGCAGCGGCGCAAAACCGCAAGACGCCGCCGTCGTTCTGTTTACCTCCGGATCCGAAGGCCGCCCCAAGGGCGTCGTCCTGTCACATGAAAACCTGCTCACCAACGCCCGTCAGGTGCTCGCCCTCGTCGAGCTTTCCAACAGGGATCGCTTCATGATGGCGCTGCCCATGTTCCACAGCTTCGGGCTGCTGGCAGGCGTTATTCTCCCGGTCTTGAACGGCGTGCCCATCTTCCTCTATCCCAGCCCGCTGCATTACCGCATCGTCCCCGAACTCACCTATGACCGCGATTGCACCGTCCTTCTCGGCACGCCCACGTTCCTGAAAAACTACGCTCGCTTCGCCAACCCCTACGATTTCTACCGCGTCCGCTACGTGGTGGGCGGCGCCGAGAAACTCACGCCCGAGATCCGCCAACTCTACATGGAGCGCTTCGGCCTCCGCATCCTCGAAGGCTACGGCGCCACCGAATGCTCCCCACTCATTGCCGTGAACAGCCCGAAAGCCTACAAGCCGGATACTGTCGGACAACTCGCGCCCTGCATGGAGGCACGCCTCGCCCCAGTGGACGGCATTGCGGAAGGCGGCCGCCTGCACGTACGCGGGCCGAACGTCATGCTCGGCTATTTCCGCCATGAGAAGCCCGGCGTCCTCGAGCCGCCGCAGTCCGAGTTCGGCCCCGGCTGGTATGACACCGGCGACCTGGCCGCCTTCGATGAAGAAGGCTTCCTCCGCCTGCTGGGCCGCCTGAAACGCTTTGCCAAAGTGGCCGGCGAGATGGTCAGCCTGGAAGTCGTGGAACGGATCGCTGGCCAGGCATCCCCACGCTTCGGCCATGGCGCCGTCGCCGTGAAGGACCCGCAACGCGGCGAGGTGCTCGTCCTGGTCACCGAAGATCCGAACCTGCGCCGCGACGCGTTAGTCCAGGCAGCCCGCCAACTGGGCGCCCCGGAAGTAGCAGTCGCGCGCCGTGTCGAGTACGTAACCAAACTACCCCGGCTAGGCTCCGGCAAACTCGACTACGTCACCCTCCAAGGCCAGGTGAAATAAATGGGCGCCACTTATTCCAAAAGCGAAGTGCGCGGCTGGTACGCCTACGATTGGGCAAACTCGGCCTTCTACACCACCGTAGTCACGCTCTTCCTGGGCCCATACTTGACGTCGCTCGCCCGCGGCGCCGCCGACGCGAACGGTCTCGTGTACCCCCTGGGCATCCCGGTATCGGCGGTGTCCCTCTGGCCCTATCTCGTGTCCCTGGCCGTGGTGCTGCAGGTCGGCATCCTGCCCGTCGCCGGCGCCATCGCCGACTACGGCCATCGCAAGCGCGAGATGCTCGGCGCGCTCGCCCTCATCGGCTCCATCGCTACCGTGGCCATGTTCTGGCTCACCGATGGCCGCTACATGTTCGGCGCAGTCCTGTTCCTCATCGCGAACTCCGCCTTCGGCGCCAGCATCGTCGTCTACAACAGCTTCCTTCCCGAAATCGCTCCGCCGGAGGAGCGCGACAACGTCTCCAGCCGAGGTTGGGGCATCGGCTACATCGGCGGCGGCTTGCTGCTGGTGCTCAACCTGCTCCTCTATGCCAACGCCGACACCCTCGGCATCAGCCAGTCCCTGGCGGTGCGCGTAAGCTTGGCCTCGGCAGGCCTTTGGTGGGCGGGCTTCACGCTCATCCCCATGGCGACGCTGGTCAACCGTAAACCCCAGAAACAGCCGGAGGCCGGCAAACACTACATCGTCGCGGCACTGCACCAGTTGGTGGATACCGTGAAGGAGATACGCCGCCTGCCCATGACGCTGCGATTCCTCTGCGCTTACCTGCTGTATAACGACGCCATCCAGACGGTCATCACGCTGGCAGCACAGTTCGGGCAGGAGGAATTGAAGCTGCCGGTATCGGCGTTGACCACCGGCATCCTCATCGCGCAGTTTGTCGGCGTGGTGGGGGCGCTGGGGTTCAACGAGATCGCCAAACGCGTGGGAAATAAGAACGCAGTACTGACGACGTTGGCTACCTATTGCGGCGTGCTGGGGTATGGCTATGCGTTTGTCTCCACCGAGACGGAGTTCTACGTTATGGCTGGATTGATCGGAGCCGTGATGGGCGGCAGCCAAGCCCTGAGCCGCTCCATGTACTCACTCATGATCCCCAAGGGCCACGAAGCGGAGTACTTCGCCATCTACGAAATCAGCGACCGCGGAACAAGTTGGATCGGCCCGCTCTTCTTTGGCCTGGCCCTCCAGTTCACCGGAAACTACCGGATTTCGATCCTCTCGTTGATCGTGTTCTTCATCGCCGGTTTCATCCTCCTGCGCGGCGTGGATTTGCAGCGCGCGCAGGCAGAGGCGGCGCGTTAGGCTAAAAGCTGAACCCGAACTCCGCCATCACATTCACCCACTCATCCCGAGTCCGCATCGCCGGCACATTGCCCAACCCCTGTCCGTTGGTATGCCCACGATACACCCGCGGCGACGCCCCCAGCCAAAAATGTCCGCCCTGGTCCAAAGCCACCCGAAACCCCGCCGTCGCGTAATACCCCCAGCCGCTGCGTGCCGAACAGTACGGACAGTCGATGCGGAAGTACTGGCTCGGCTGGCTGATCTGCTCCTGATACCGCATGTACGCTCCGCCGCCGCCGGCGTGCAACTGCAAGCGTCCACCAAACAGCGGAATGATTGCCCGTCCGCCCAACGGCAGCATGTACTGATAATCCCGCAGCCGCCGGTACCCCAGCCCTGTATCCACAAACTCCCGAATATTCCCAGCCCCGAAAATCGTGTCAAATCCGATATCCGCCTGAAAGTAGCGGTGAAACCGGTAGCCGTAGTTCACCCCCACGCCGATCTTCGGGTCGAACGCGGTCTGCAGGTCAGCTCGCGGCACGCCCGCACCCACACCGAAGTTGAAATTGTGACGTGGATACCAGTCCTGGGCGGGAGCAATCACGGCCAACGCCGTCAACGGGGCAAGCCAAAAGAAAGGCTTCATTGCCCCCCTGGACGCGGCTGCCGAAATTTTGGTTTCCTCCAGCAACTCTCCTCCCCCTCGCGGTGTTACATTTGGATAGCCGCGTCCATACTACGGGGATTCTTGTATGCTTCCGATTCGCACAGGAGGCGCGGTGGGTGCCGCCCTCTTTCTTTCTCTCTCGCTGTCCTCCGCCGACAGCACAAACTGCAGCTTCCAGGCCCGCTCCGATGAGTTTCTCCAAGCCGAAGCGCGTGCCATCCAATCCGTCCAAAGCCGCTTCCGTAAATTGAACACCGCCCCGCGCGGGGCGCAAACCGTCGACCCCACCTCCCTGCCCCACCGGAGCTTCATCGACAGCGAGATCTTCGGCAAACTCGCCGCCTCCGGCGTTCGCCCCGCACAGCTCGCCTCCGACGAAGAGTTCCTCCGCCGCGTCACATTAGACCTCACCGGCCGCATCCCCTCCCCCGCCACCATCCGCGCCTTCCTCAGCGATGCCGACCCCGACAAGCGACAGGCCCTTGTCGATCGCCTCCTCGCCTCCGAAGCCTTCACCGACAAGTGGACCTGGTGGCTGGCCGACCTGCTGCAAGTCAACGCCAACGCCACCAACGTCAATCGCGGCATCAACGGCCGCAATGCCTTCTCGGTCTGGCTGCGCGCCAAGGTCGGCGAAGGCCTCTCCCTCCGCGACCTCGCCTTCCAATCCGTCACCGCCACCGGTAACAGCTACCTCATGGAAGAAGGCGCCACCAACTTCGTCATCAACTCCATCACACCCGGCGGCCCCGTTCAGGATCAGTACGACGCCATGCTGTCCAAGACAGCATCCACCTTCCTCGGCCTCGGCTACATGGATTGCCTGGTCTGCCACAGCGGTCGCGGCCACCTCGATGCCCTCAGTCTCTGGGGCCGCAACACCACCCGCATGGACGCCCTCCGCATGGCCGCCTTCTTCTCGCGCCAGAGCATCGCCAACCACCCGGAATCCGGCAACCGCGAATCCTTCTTCGCTGGCGCCCGCGTGGTCACCGACCGCCCCACCGGCAACTACGCGCTCAACACCACCAACGGCAACCGCCCCGTTCGCTGCGCCCCCGGTGCCACCGTCAACAACAACCGCTGCTCGGCCACCCTCAACCTCGATCCCGAGTACATGCTCACGGGCGCCAAGCCCACCAGCGGCGTCTCCTGGCGAACCTCCTTCGCCCAGAACATGGTGGATGACCCGATGTTCGCCCGCAACTTCGCCAATCGCCTCTGGAAGGAGTTGTTCAACCTCGGCCTCGTCGATCCCGTCGACACGCTGGACCCCGCCCGCCTCGATCCCAACAACCCGCCGCCCTCTCCCTGGGAACTGCAGGCCACGCACCCCGAACTGCTGGAGAAACTGGCGGCCGAACTGAAGCGCACCGATTTCAATCTTCGCGAGTTCCTCCGTCTGCTGGTCAATTCCAGCGCCTATCAGCTCAGTTCCCGCTATTCGGCCGACTGGAAAGTCGAGTACATCCCGCTGTTCGCCCGCCATTACCCGCGCCGCCTGGAAGGCGAAGAGATCCATGACGCCATCGTCGCCGCAACCAGCGTCGTGCCCAGCTACACCGTCCAGAACATGCCCACCCCCGTCACTTGGGCCATGCAACTGCCCGAGCCCCTGGAACCCCGCAGCAACGGCGCCGTCGCCAACTTCATGAACGTCTTCCTGCGCGGCAATCGCGATTCGCAACAGCGCAGCCAGGCAGGCTCCATCCTCCAGGGTCTCGCACTGATGAACGATAACTTCGTTCTCTCGCGCATCAAAGTGGCCGCCTCGCCCACACTCCGCGCTTTGGCCGGCAATCCCGATGTGGCCGCAGCCGTTGACGAGATGTTCTTCCTCTTCCTCGGCCGCAAGCCCTCGGAAAGCGAACAGTCCCAGGCCATCGCCAGCCTTGCCCGCACCACCACGGCAGCTGCCCGCAACACCGCCATCGAAGACCTCGCCTGGGTCCTCGTCAACAAGACGGAATTCCTGTTCAGTTACTAACGCCACCGGAGAAAAAGCCATGCAAGACAGATTCGGATTCGATTGGACGGGCATCTCCGGAACATGGTTCTGGAAACAACCGCAGTTATCCCGCCGCGTGTTCTTCCGCCATCTGGCTACGGCCGTCGGCGGCTACTACCTCACCCCCACGCGGCCCATGGAAACCATTGCGAAAGGCGCCGCCTCACCCATCGGCAAAGCGCAGAACTGCATCTTCATCCACATGGGCGGCGCGCCCAGCCACGTCGACACCTTCGATCTCAAGGAAGGCCCCTGGACCCCGGCCTTCTTCAATCCCACCAGCTACGGCGACATCCGCTGGCCGCAGGGCCTGATGCCCAAACTCGCCGAACAACTCGACCGCATCGCCCTCGTCCGATCCGTCAAACCCTGGGCCGCCGTCCATGAACTGGCGCGCCAATGGATGCTCATCGGCCGCAACCCCACCTCCGCACTGTCGAAGATCGCTCCGCACATCGGCTCCGTCGTCAGCCTGGAACTCGGCCCGCGATCCGCCAATCGCACCCTGCCGGCCTTCTTCTCCCTCAACACCGGCAGCGGACCCGGCGCCGGCTACCTTCCTCCCGACAACGGCCCCTTCTACGTCAGCCCCGGCGGCGCAGGCCTGGGCAACACCACCCATCGTGACGGCCAGCCTGCCTACGAACGCCGCAACACCCTGTTGCAAGCCATGGATCGCGAACTGCGCGATTCCGGCGAACTCGGCGCCCGCCCCGCCGAGACCTTCTCCTTCCGCGACAATGCCGCCAAGCTCATGTACAACCCCGCCGTCGACCGCATCTTCACCTTCGATGCCGCCGAACGCGCCCGCTACGGCACCACCGGCTTCGGCAACGCCTGCATCACCGCCCGCAACCTGCTCCGCTCCAACATGGGCGCCCGCTTCATCCAGATCACCATCGGCGGCTGGGACATGCACACCAACATCTACCAGCCCAACGCCGGCCTCCAGACACTCACCCGGCAATTCGACAACGCCCTCGGCACTCTCATCACCGACCTCGCCGACGACGGCCTCCTCGACCAGACCCTCATCGTTGCTATGGGCGAGTTCGGCCGCACCGTCGGCCCCCTCAACGTCAGCGCCGGCCGCGACCATCACCTGCAACAAGCCGTACTGTTCGCCGGTGCCCGCATCAACGGCCGAAAAGTGATT
>JAEUQF010000435.1 GCA_016789745.1 Bryobacterales bacterium | reverse complement strand
AAAGACCGATATGCATCGCCAGGTTCGCAAACCAGGCGAAAAACACCACGTGCCAGAAGTCGAACTTCGTGTAGCCGGCACTCGGCACGCCCGTCCAGATCTTCGTTTCCGCCACTTCCCAGAAGTTCGACAGGTCCGGCTTCACTCCCAACGCCGGCAGCATCGCCACCGCCCCGGCAATAAAGATCGGAAACAGCCACGGCGCACACACCGTGGCAAACTTGCTCAACGTCACAAAGCCCAACACCGCCAGCAGCGTGAACAGCGCCCCAATCAACAGCGCCAGCACCGCCCACCCCACATTCGGCGGCAGCAGATCCGCCGCACCTGGCGGCGCAATTCCAAACGAGATCCCCACCGCCGAGGCCGATACCGAAATCATCGCGCCCGCCAGCACGCAGTACAGCAGCGCGTTCACCACGTTGTAGAACACCGTCAGCCCCGGCCCGGCGATCTTCCGCAGATACCAATACAGCGTCAGCCGCGTGCGCGTCGCGATGGGCGCGCAGATCAGCGTCCAACTCAGCACCGCCAACACATTCCCCACCAACAGCCCCCACAGAAAGTCCGCCGCCGATACCCCGTGCAGCACGAAAAACGGCCCAATCACGAATTCCGTCGCGGCAACATGCTCGCCCGCGTAAAGACCGGCAAACTGCGCCGCGCCCTGTAGTTTGCTCTTGTCCACCGGCTCGCGCTCATACTCATGGAGCTGATCCATCTGCGCGGCCAACTGTGCGGCTTTTGCGATCATGCAGGGTTCCTTATCGGATCTAGTCGAGGTGGAAGACTTCCTCGATCGTCGTCATCTGTTCATCGGCTTTGCGATTGCCGGGGTCTTCGAAGAACTCGCGCATCCACTCCTGCCAGCGCGCGTTCACTTCCTTCCCCGCCATCCCCGCCAGCGCCTGTTCGAAATCCGGCGTCTCCAGATACCCAATCAGCAGCCCGTCCGGCCGCAGGAACAGCGAGTAGTTGTGCCACCCCGTCTCGCGTAGCGCCTGTTGCATCTCCGGCCAGACTTCGCGATGCCGCCGCCGGTAGTCGTCCAACTTGTCCGTCTTCACCCGCAGCGTGAAGCAGACGCGGTGCGTCGCCACCTCAGGCATAGCTCGACACCCCCGCCGCATTGCGCGCCCCACGCTCGCGTGCCGTGCGCTCGCTGTAGCCGCTTTCCCGATGCGCCGCCAACGGCTCCGCCGCCAGCCCCTTCGAAACACGCCACTCGCGGATCGCCGGCATCACATCGGCAAAGAATGCCCGCTTCAGCAGTTCTTCCGCCTCAATCAACGATGCCGATGCCTGATACGCCGCCAGCTTCGCGTGATCCACCAGCGCCGCCTTCGCATACAGTTCCTGCGCCGTGCACGCCGTCTGGATCATCTCTTCCACCTTCGGCTTCAAATTGTGGCTCTGGTCGATCATGTAGGCTATGTCAGGCTCCACCCCAGTCTCAAACCGGTACAGGAAGATCTCATGGAAGATCCGAAACACCTGATAAGGATCAATGGAGCCCATCGTCAGATCATCATCCGCATAACGCCGATCGTTGAAGTGGAAGCCGCCCAGCATCCCGGTATCCAGCAGCCATGCCACAATCTGTTCGATGTTCTGTGCCTGGTAGTGGTGCCCGGTGTCCACCAGCACCTTCGCCTGCGGTCCGGCCTCCTTCGCCAGCAGATACGCCATGCCCCAATCGGCAATATCGGTGTGATAGAACGCCGGCTCAAACGGCTTGTACTCCACCAGCAGCCGCTGCGTCGCCAGCATCCGCTCATGCGCTTCCCGCAGCGCTTCTCCAAACCAGCGCTTGCGATGCCGCATGTTCGCCGTGCCCGGAAAGTTCGACCCATCGGCGAACCACAGCGAAATATCCCGGCTGCCCGAACGCGTGGCAATCTCCACGCAATCCAAGATATGATCCAACGCCTGCCGCCGCACTTCCGGATCCGGGTTCCCCAGCGACCCGTGCTTATATTGCTGGTCATGGAACACATTCGGATTGATGGACCCGATCGCCACCCCGGCCCGCGCCGCCGCTTCCCGCGTCACCTCGACGCTAGTCAGCCCGTCGGGATAATCCCACAGAACGTGAACCGCCACCGTCGGGCAACAGCCCGTCAGCTTATGCACCTGGCCCGCATCTTCGAACTTCTCTGCGGTGGTTGTCGCCGCCGAAGCCTGTAGAAACTTTCCGAACCGCGTGCCCGTGTTGGCGAAACCCCAGGAAGGGATTTCAATCGCGAAACCATCCAGCGCGCGGTGGACGGTCTCCTGTTGTTGTGTGGTGAGCATGATTGCAGAGACGCCGCTGGGCATTATACCGCCGCCGGCATTCACATCCCAGGACTGGCGCCCGACTACTTAAGCAGAAGGGCGCCATAGTTCCGTCGGTAACGCCGCACGCCGCGAAATGCGTCCGTGTGGCAGTGTAGTATATTACCTGGGGCAACCATGGAAATGGAACTCGGACCTGAGACGGTCGACACGCCGCATCCTGTCTTGGACAAATGTGACTACTTCACAGACGTTCAGTTGTGGCCGGCGAGCGATATTCTCGACTCCCAAGGCTGGCTAACAAATTTTCGTGACAACGAACTCCCGTACGCGATTCGGCTACTCGACTTCTTCATGTACTTCTCGGAGCGTGTCGTCGATGCGCTGCTCTACTCAGCATTTCAACGGCTCAGCAGTGTCTCGCCAGATCATTCCGGCCCAATGACCGGATTGGAATGGCGGTCGTTTGTCGATACAGCACTCCTTACTTATGTTACTGGCGAAGACCCCAACGTCACAGACAGCGGATTCACATTTGCACGAAAGGCACGTCAGGTGCTTGGTGTTTCTGAAGGGAATGTGGTTGCGCCAGATGCCGCATTGCAGCGGCTTTTGCAGGCTCCACGCCCGGTTGTATTCGTTGATGACTTTGTTGGGTCCGGGAGTCAATGTATTCGTACTTGGCTTCGACCATATCCAGCGTTCGCAAATTCTACGAGATCGTTTGCAGACATCGCTCAGTTAACTACTTCCAAGTTTTACTATTGTCCTGTGGTCAGTACAGCAGCTGGCATGCGCAATGTTAGACGATACTGTCACGGACTGCATCTTGCACCCGCCCATGTGTTAGATGGTCGTTACAGCGTGCTATCTGCCAAGTCGTTGGCCTGGGATTCCGCAACACGACAACACGCTATTGATGTTGTTCGGAAAGCGAGCCAACGTGCCGGGATACCGGACACTCGGGGAAGAGACGTGAATGACTGGCAGGGATTTCACAAGCTTGGTCTCGCCATTGCTTTCCATAACTCTGTCCCAGACGCAACAATCCCATTGTTTCATTGGGCAAATAACGGCTGGATTCCTCTCGTGAGGCGGAGATGAAACAAACTTCGAATAGTAGTCCTGTGCAGGAGCGTCTAAGTGAGCTATTCGGAAGCTACAAGGCTGAATGGCTGCGGGATCATGTGTTTGATCTGTTTACAGAGCCCGCATACTTTCCTGAACTCATGACGGCGCGTCCGTGTGTGCTGGTCGGTGGGCGTGGCACTGGGAAGACAACGGTTCTGCGCGGCTTATCATATGAAGGTCAGTTCGCTATCGGTGGCAAGGATACATCCAGGATAAGAAATTGGCCGTTTTACGGATTCTACTATCGAGTTAACACCAACCGCGTGACGGCCCTCCGGGGTGACGAGCTGTCTGAAGAGCAGTGGGTGAGGTTATTTGCGCATTATTTCAATCTGATTGCCTGTGATTTAGTGATGCGCTTCGTCCAGTGGTATGGAATTCATACGTTGCACCCACTCGACCTCTCGTTCGATACTTGCTTGGCCATAACTACCGCACTCCATCTCGAAGCTGCAGGGGACACCTCGTCTTTGGGAAAAGCTATCAAAGTGGCGCTAATTCGCTTTGAGTCCTACGTTAATAATGTGTCCGACTCCCGTCCATCAGGCCTGTCAATGCAGGGCGCCGGCTTGGATCTTCTGCTCCAAGCCCTTTCCGAACACAAAGAGCTTGCCGGAAAGCAGTTCTATTTCCTTCTCGACGAATACGAGAACTTCGAAGATTATCAGCAGCAAGTAATCAATACGCTGATTAAGCATTCCGGGAGCCTGTACACATTCAAAATAGGCGTTCGCGAACTCGGGTGGAGGCGTCGCACAACTCTCAACGAGAACGAACAACTCATCAGTCCCGCAGATTACGTGAGGATTAACATTTCTGATCAACTGGACGGCGAGCGTTTCACGTCGTTCGCAACCGCGGTCTGCAACGATCGGCTATTCAAATTGGCGGACTCATTCGGTCAGAAGCCTATTGACATAGCAAGTGCACTTACGTCTTTTACGGAAGACGAAGAGGCAGAAAAACTCGGCATCCGCGAGCGTCTTCAGTCGCTGTTCTCTCAGTTGAAAGATGAGGGCGCGAATCCTGCTGTCCTGGACGACGTCGAAAGACTACCTGCTCTAGAAGCATATCTTATCTATGCGTGGGCCCGGGCGCAAGGCTCGAGATGTATCGATGTTTACTACGAGCGCGCGGAGCGGCCGGTCGAATGGACTACCAGGATCTCCAACTACAAGCACTCGCTGTTGTACATGCTTCGAAAAGGGAAGCGCGGTATACGCAAGTATTACTGCGGCTGGAGTGTGTTTGTCCAACTTGCAGCGGGTAATATCCGATATGTTCTGGAATTGGTAGACAATGCGCTACTTCTTCACCTCCAGCGCCAACAGGGCCTTGCCGTGGCAATCTCCCCCGAAATACAGACCACAGCGGCGCAGAACGTAGGGCGCAAAAATCTTTCTGAGTTGGAAGGTCTATCAGTTCATGGCGCACATCTGACAAAACTTCTCCTCAGCTTAGGAAGAGTCTTTCAAGTCATGGCTGCTGAACCGGCCGGACACGTCCCCGAACTTAATCAATTCCATCTCGAAGATGCAGATAGGAGTTTCTTGAAGGAGGATACTGAAGACGAGCGAGCACTTCGTCTTCTTGACGCCGCAGTAATGCACTTGGCTCTCGTGCGATCACGTGGCAGCAAACCAGCTGATGAAACCGACACAAGAGAGTACGATTACATGATTCACCCGATATATAGCGCGTTCTTTGTATTCAGCTACCGCAAAAAACGAAAAATGTTGCTTTCTGCTCATGAAGTAGTGGGCCTTATTCAGCGACCAAAGGAGACTATACGAGATATATTGGCGAGACATCGTCGAAACGAAAGTGATGACCTTCCCCAGCAGGTGTTGCCGTTCGCTGCATACTATCGTGGCACTTCAGAATAGACCTCTCCCTACCAACACGTACGATCGCGCAAAGGAGTTTGTTCCGGATTCCCGGAGTCTTTATGTCTTTGCACACTCTCCTGAAGAGCGCAGCAAACATACGGAGTTGTGGAATTCCCGCGATTTGACCTTTATTCCGATTGCAGGGCAACATCAGTCTGAGATCGAAGTGGTGCTGCCCGGGCATTCGGAAACGACCGCGATCGCCCTGCGTAGCGAACGACGGCTTAGGGAACTTTGGAAAGACGGCACTAGAAGTACGATCTACATTGACATCACAGGACTAGCTCACCATGTTTGGGCGCCACTTCTGAAGTCGGCAGTTCAAGCCAGTCGGCGGGTATCGGTCGTGTACGTGGAGCCAGCGGATTACATGTTGAGTACGACGCCAACGGAGGGAGCGATTTTCGACCTAAGTGAACGAATCACCGGGCTTCGTCCAATTCCGGGGTTCGCTTCGCTTGCGGAAGAGGACGACGATTTTTGTTTTGTGCCACTACTCGGATTCGAGGGACCTCGATTTGCCTTCCTCCTGGAACAGGTCCAACCGCCGGGGCAGAAGATCATACCGGTTATCGGAGTGCCGGGATATCGGCCTGAGTATCCGTTCCATACCTACTTGTGCAATAGAATGCCGCTAATGCAGAGCAAGGCTTGGCGGAATTCTCGTTATGCGGCCGCAAACTGCCCCTTTAGTGTGTTCTATACACTAGAAGACATCGCTGCTAGGTATCCATTGAACTCGCTAAAGATTGCACTCATCGGAACCAAACCTCACGCTCTTGGCGCTGTCTTATTCGCGCTAGCTCGGCCACGAGCCGTGGAACTCGTCTACGATCATCCAATCCGCAAGGCTTCACGGACGTCAGGTACATCGCGTCTTCTCGTCTACCATGTTTCCTCCCTGTTCCCTGACACGACGAGGCAGTGATGGCCGCCAACGACCAGTTCTACACGCCAAGTTATGTAGCAAGGGATGTCCTCCATGCAATAACGAAAGGGCGGGTGCGTGTACTTGCCGACTTTGCTGCTGGGAATGGGGCTTTGCTCGACCTTGTGACCGAACGATGGTCGAAGGCCAGAGTTGTAGCCAATGACTACGACGCAGGCATCGCTCGGGCCTTGCGGCGTGCGTATCCGGCATGGCAGGTGTCTTGTTGCGACTTCGTAAATCCTCGCTCAACAGGTAAAAGCCAAGTCTTGCAATCGGTCCAACGGAAGTGTGATGTGGTGGTCTTGAATCCCCCGTTCTCCTATCGCGGGTGGCAGTCATGGCCTGTCAAGTTCGCGGAGAGAGTGTTGAGATGTACCAGAGCGTTGACTTTTGTCCTCAGATCTATTGACATGCTGGGCCCTGGTGGGCAACTGATTGCGGTCCTGCCGGCCGGCTGCTTGTCAACAAGGGCCGACAGTGTGGCTTGGGAGGCCATTGATGAGTTTTGTAACGTAGAGATCATGCAAACATATGGCAAGCGGACCTTTGTCGGCTGTTTCCCCCGCACGATACTCGTCCGCATAACCAAGCGAGGCGCGCTGCCGAAGGCAAGCCGGCGTTCGCCAAGTCTTCTGTACCCAAAGCCGAGGATAAGCTCACCTGTGAGAATCGTTCGCGGTTGGATCCCGTTACACAAGGCGCAATCATTCGCTGACCCAGCGGGGATCCCATTGGTACACAGCACCGACCTAAGCGCAGATGGCATTTGCACATTCCAGATGAATGTGAGCAGCAGGCGGGTTGTCTCAGGTCCCGCTGTCTTGATCCCACGCGTTGGCCAACCGAGTACTGAAAACATCGCCGTCTTGAACTCAGCCCAGTCAGTCGCACTGTCGGACTGTGTGATCGCGCTGTGCGCTCAATCAGAAAGAGAAGCACAGGCGCTCCAAACGCTGCTCTTCGAACTCTGGCCGACCATCGCAGCAGCATACAGTGGCACATGCGCAAGTTACATCACTTTATCTAATCTTGAAGTAGCTTTGAGAAGTTGTGGCGTGCCCAATGCGCTCCTGGTCACACCCTCCGCTCTGATGGCGGTAAGCAGTGCTGCGCAGATCGCCTGACATCAAACGAGCGTGGCTCCGATCGGTGCCGATAGAAGGCTGGGCCGCGGGGTGTCCCACGCGAGTCGCCTCGTTTATAAGAGAATCTTCTTACCGCCCGCCGCGCCGTACGGCAGACCTCCAGGTCTGCGCGCGAAGTTCACGTCGCGTCGGCGCCCGGAGTTGTGCACGAAACCAGAAGAATCTGGCAGATTGCAGAAACGCCGCTGGGCATTACATCGCCCTGCCCACACTCGCCCTTACTTGCCGGCTAACCTGCGTAATGTCGGCGCAATCGCTTCACCCCAGCGTTCGTACCCCGCCTCTGTCGGATGCAGATAGTCGTTCATAATCGCCGGAGCAATACTGCCATCGGCCTCCAGAAAAACCTTGCCGATGTCCATGTAGGTGATGCTACGCGTGCCGTCCAGCTTCGCCAACTCCACGTTGACCGCTGCGATCTTGTCCCGCCCCACATCGGCCTTCGCCCCGCGCGGAAAAATCCCCAGCAGCAGGATGTTCGCTTCCGGCAGCCGCAAATGCAGTTCATCGCAAATCGCCGTCACGCCCGCCGTGATCTCCTCGGCGGTATTCAGGCCCATGTTGTTGGTCCCGATCATCACCATCACCACCCGTGGGGCAATGCCGTCCACTTCCCCATGCCGCAGGCGCCACAGCACGTTCTCCGTGCGATCCCAACCGTAGCCGATATTCGTCACCTTATAGGCGCCGAAGTATTTCTCATAGCTCAGCGGACCACGCGCCCGCGCGTCCGATGGTTCACCGCCCCAGAAGTGCGTGATCGAGTCCCCCAACAACAGAAGATCGGGCTTCACCTGCTGGTTCCGCGCCACGATGGCACGATGCCGCGTCGCCCAGTCATAGTTCTTCCAATCGCGGTTCTGCGTCACCTCCACCAGCGTCGACGGTTGCGGACGGCCGGCAATCGTCAGCACCGCGCTCATCTCCGTACCGGAGGCCGAAAACGCCCGCGCCCGCAGCACGCGACCCACCGGCACATCCACCGGGCTGAAGTAGACCCCCGCGGACTTATCCGGGTCGCGGTCCTCCAATGTGTACCGAATCACCGCGCCTGGCGTCGAGCTCTCTAAAACGACACGCGAGTCGGGCAGATAACGGAACGCCGGCGGCGCCACTTGCGCGAACACGGCAACTTGGGTAACAAGAACGGGCCAGAGGAAAGACGTCAACATGGCTCGCCAATCATGATACCGCCGCGCCCTCACCCCACCTCCACAACCGCTACCTGTCCCTCGCTACTCCCCACCGCCACCCACGCCCCATCCGGAGCCACGGCCAGACACGTCACCCCGCCAAACGGCAACTCCACGCGCCGCGCCGCCGCCCACCTCCCATCCGCGCCCACCTCATAAACCACTACCCCCCGTCCCGCCCCCGCAAACATTCGCCCCCCGTCCGGAGAGAACGCCACCTCGCCCATCCCACCATCCGCCAGTTCCGTCACCCTCGTCTCCCCATTCATCCGGAACATCGACACCCGCCGCCGCTCCTCCCGCGGATAGTTCTTAACCGCCACCACCCATCGCCCCTCGCCGCCAAACCACAACTGATCCGGAGGCGGCCCCTCCCCCTGCGTCAACCAAAACTCGCACACACCCGTCCGCGCCTCCACCATCCCCAAAGCCATCGAGTGAAACCGCCGGTCATCCACATCCCATGCCGCCGCGTACCGCTCCCTACCCGGCGCCAACGCCACGCCCACCAGCCGCATCGCGTCCACCGTCCAACTCGGTTCCGTCGTCCGGGGCAGCCGTTTCCCCGACACCAGGTCCATCCCATGCCCATCGCTCGTCAACAGAATCGACCCATCCATCGCCACCTGCAATCGCCCTGGCCGCTGGCACGCCCCCGCTGCCTTATACCCAAACAGCTTCGTTCGCACTGCCTCCCGATATCGCATCACCTGCCGGCCAAAGTGGGCGTACAGCGCTCCGTCGGGCCCGAACACCAGCGCAGCGAACTCCGCCTTCCGCCCCGCTCGCGCTTCGTCCCAACGCCGCACCACCTCGCCCGTCGCAACCTCCCGGATCTCGATCACCGGCCCCCACCGCGCCTCGGCCAGGTACCGCCCGTCCGCTGACCATGCCAATCCGCCCACGTCACCTCCCTTAACAACAACGTAGGAACGCATATAATAGCGCTACGAATCTCGCTATGTTCCCACGCACAGCCCTCCTCCTGCTCTGCGCCGTCGCGCTTGCCACGGCCCAGGATCCGCGCGGCTTCATCCGCGGTACCCTCACCGATACCAGCGGCGCCGTCATCGCCGGAGCGCGCGTACGGGCCACCGCCAACGACACCGGCGTCGTCGCCGTCGCCCAAACCAACGAAGCGGGGCTCTACAGCCTTCCCTACCTCATTCCTGGCCTCTACAAGATCAGCGTCGAGCAGACCGGCTTCAAATCCTACCTCCGCCCGAATGTCGAAGTGCGCGTCTCGGAAACAACCGAATTGCCCATCCAACTCGAGATCGGCCAACTCTCCGAAACCGTGGAAGTTCGCGATGCGCCGCCACCTCTCGAAACGGCCTCTGCCTCCCTCGGCCTCGTCATGGACCAGCGCCGCATCAACGATCTGCCCCAGCGCGGCGGCAACCCTCTCGAGTTGACCCTGCTCGCGCCCGGCGTCGCCAACACCACCAACCTGCGACTCCGCAAGTCGATGGCGCCCGAGGCAACCTCTGACTTCGCCGCCGATGGCGCCGGCCGCTACAACAACGAATTCCAGATCGATGGCATCTCCAACACCGCCGCCGACCGCGGCCGCGGCTACTCCCGCGTCGGCTTCGCCCCACCGTCCTCGGCCGTACGCGAGTTCAAAATGCAGACCTCGGCCTATGACGCTTCGGTTGGCCACACCATGGGTTCCGTCGTCAACGTCTCCACCGCCTCCGGTACCAGCCAACTGCATGGCGAGGCGCACTGGTTCCTCCGCCACAAGGTCCTCGACGCGCCGAATTTCTTCAACAACAAGAACGGCACGCCCCAGCCGCTCTATCAGGACAACCGCTGGGGCCTCTCGCTCGGCGGCCCCATCGTGCTCCCCAAACTCTACAACGGCCGCAACAAGACCTTCTTCTTCTTCGCCTATGAAGGCAACCAGTTCGGCGTTCCCACGCAGTTCAGCCGTACGGTTCCCACCGCCGCCCAACGCCGCGGCGACTTCTCCGCGCTGCTCCCCCTCACCAACGCCAACTACGCTATCTACGATCCGCAGTCCACCACGCCCGCCGCCGCCGGCCGCTTCGCACGCACCCCGTTCCCCGGTAACATCATTCCCGCCTCACGCCTCGACCGCCTCGGCGTCAACCTCGCCAACCTCTATCCGCTCCCCAACTCTCCCTCCACCGCCACCGCCGATGGCCGCAACAACTTCTTCAGCGCTCCCAAAGCCATTCAAAAGACTTACTCTACTCTCCTGCGCCTCGATCATGCGCTAAGCGAAAATCACCGCTTTTTCCTCCGCCTGCACTACGATTTCTGGAAAGAAAACAAAAATCACGACTTCTTGAATGAAATCAATGGCATTCACCAGAACCGCCCCAATCGCGGTGTCGCCATCGACGACGTGCTGGTCTTGAATCCCACCACCGTCTTGAACCTGCGCTATGGCTTCACGAGTACCAAGTGGTGGCAATACCGCACTTCCCGCGGCATGGACTACGCCGCCCTCGGCTTCAGCCCGCAACTGATCGCCCTCACCGAAAGCGGACAGGCGCCCCTGCCGCGCATCACTCCCGGCGCCTATTCCCAATTGAGCTGGTGGGAGGACCCCGGCGACGGCGTCAATTCCTCCCTCACCCACACCGCCACCGCCAACATCACCAAAATGTGGGGCAGTCATTCGCTCCGCTTCGGGCCGGAGTTCCGCGTCTACCGCAGCTTCAACAACCGGCGGCCCACCGGCGTCGCCCCCGATTTCTCCTTCGGCACCACCTTCACCCGCGGCCCCCTCGACAACGCGCCCGCCGCCCCCATCGGACAGGATCTCGCTTCCATGCTGCTCGGCGTCCCCGATGGCAGCATGGTCGTGGCAGCCAGTTCCGCACTCCAGAACAAGTACTTCGGCCTTTACCTGCAGGACGACTGGAAGGTGACCCGCCGCCTGACCATCAACCTCGGCTTGCGCTATGAACTGGAAACCCCCGTCACTGAGCGCTTCAACCGCCTCCAGGCCGGCTTCGACGAGACCACGCCGAATCCAGTCGACGGCGCCGCCCGCGCCAACTATGCCCGCAATCCCATTGCGGAACTGCCCGTCGACCGCTTCCGCGCCCTGGGCGGCCTCACCTGGGTCAACCAGAACGGCAACGGCCGCGCCCCCTTCCTTGGCGAAAAGAACAACCTCATGCCCCGCATCGGCTTTGCCTACGAGTTGTCCAAGAAGACCGTGCTTCGCGGCGGCTATGGCATCTTCTTCAACACCCTCGGCGTGAACACGATTCTGCCGCTGCAGACCGGCTTTGAACAGTCCACGCCCATCCAGGCCTCGCTCGACAGCGGCCTCACCTATCGCGCCACCACCGCAAACCCCTTTCCCACCGGCCTGCTGCAGCCGAAAGGCCCGGCCGGCGGCTTGGCCTCCAATCTCGGCCAGAGTCTCACCGCCTACTACCGCCCGAATCTGCGAGGCTACGCCCAGCGCTGGTCGTTCGGTGTCCAGCAACTGCTGCCCTTCCAGGTTGTCCTCGACACCAGCTACGTCGCCAATCGCGGCACACGGCTCGACGTCGAGCGCGAAGTGAACGCCACGCCCAACCAATATCTCAGCACCTCGCCGGTCCGCGACCAGGCCCGCATCGACTACCTCTCGCAGCAGTTCCCCAATCCCTTCCGCGGCACCGACCCTATCTACGGCGCCAACATCAGCCGCGCCAATCTGCTCCGTCCGTTCCCCCAGTTCGGCAGCATCCGCATCGAACTGCCGGTCGGCTATTCCTGGTATCACTCGCTCCAGGTGCGTGCCGAGCGCCGCTTTGCCAACGGCTTCACCATCCAGGGCGCCTACACCTGGTCAAAGACCATGGAGGCGATCGAGTACCTGAATGCGGCCGACTCGCTCCCCTATGAAAGCATCAGTTCCTTCAATCGCCCCCACCGCATGGCTTCCAGCGGCATCTGGGAGGTCCCGCTCGGTCGCGGCCGCCGCTTCGGCACCGCCATGCCCCGCGCCGTGGATTTCGTCGCCGGCGGCTGGCAGATCGGTGCCATCGTCACGCTGCAGTCGGGTGGCCCCATGGGCTTCGGCAATGCCATCTTCAACGGCGATATCCGCAACATCGCCATCCCGAACGCCGACCGCGACGTCGACCGCTGGTTCAACACCGCCGCCGGCTTCAACCGCAACGCTAACCAGCAACTGGCCTCCAACGTCAGAACGTTCCCCCTGCGCTTCTCCGGCGTGAGTTCCCCCGGCCAGCGCAGTTGGGACTTCTCGCTGGTGAAGAACTTCCCGATCCGCGAAGACATCAAGGCCCAGTTCCGCGCCGACGCCTATAACGCGTGGAACCATACCAACTTCAACGCCCCGAACACCACACCGACGAATACCGCCTTCGGACGCATCACCGGCACGGCCGGCGATAGCCGCAACTGGCAGTTGTCGCTCCGTGTCGTGTTCTAAGCCCCGTGCGCGGGCAACCGCTCAATCGAGTTCGGTAGCCTCGCTTCCCACCACGATGCTGACCAGGCTGGGAATCAGGCAAAGCCGATTCTCCCATTCGCGCGGATCCGTAACCGCCCACACCAGAGGCAGTGTCTCCACCGCGAGCCCGACCGGGAGATCCTGCGGAACCAGGAATGCGCCTGGGCTACGGTGTTTCCGTGTGAACTCACGAAAGTGCACGGGCATCGTCTGAATGTCGTGCGAAACGAGAATACGGCCTTCCTGAGCGCAGTTCAGAAGGACCTCGGGATCTGCGACTTGATCAAGCCTTGCCGCCTGCGCACTGCGGAAATCCACAGACGGTTTACGCCGCACAACCAGCTCGAACGATCGCCTTGTTCAGGTAAGTTTCCGCCTGAAAGCGATTCCTCCTGGCGGCTACGGAGAGGTGGATTGCCGGCGCGCGCTCTCCAGCCGCGCCCGCAACTCGGCACTCGGTGGCGTGCCCCGGCGTTCCAGTTCCATCCACTGCTCTTTTCGAGCCGCCAGGTATGCATCCACCTTGGCCTGGTTGTCTAGGTAGAACGCAATCGCCCCGTAGACATGAGCAAGCGTGAGACCGTCAAAGTCTTCCCGGATGCTCTCCGGAGAAGATCCTTGCCGAAAGGCATACACAATCGAGTCGAGCGAGATGCGTGTGCCCGGAATCGAATAAACCCCGTCGCGATACACAACATGCCCGGTCATCGTTTCTACCTCAATCTGATTATACGAGAGGGCCGAAGGCGGTTTGCTCGGTGCCCTTGGGTCCTAGCCGCTCAGGCAGGCCCAGTCGTCCCAGAAAGACCCGCCTTCGTGCGCCGGACAGGTACTACTCCCTTGTCCGCCGTAGCGGTCAGTCTGAGATGAGTCCAAGAGCCAGCTTCACAAGCTGTCGGAAACTAACGACAGACGCCGTTCCGCCAGTGGAGGACTACCCAGCATGAGTGACACCCGCCGGCACGCTCACCGGTTGATTGACCAAATTACCGAAGCGCAGTTGAGCGGCTTAGTCCAATTCCTGGAGACCATCATTGATCCCGTCACTGCAGCAATGCGCAACGCTCCCATCGACGACGAACCCGAGACTACCCAGGAGAAGGCCGCCGTCGCCGAAGCCACGGCCTGGTTGGAGAACAACAGCCGCAAAGGCATACCCCACGCCGAAGCCATGCGCCGGCTCGGGCTGGATTGATGCGGCGCGTGTCAACGATTTTGAGACAGCCGGCAAAGGAATTTAGTGACTTTCTGGCTCAGTCTTTGGCTTGTTGA
>JAEUQF010000428.1 GCA_016789745.1 Bryobacterales bacterium | reverse complement strand
CGTGCCCGTGACCGGCTGGCGGGTCGTAAAATAGGTCTTCAGCACGCCCTTTTCAAAGACGGGAAGTGGCTTAGGAACTACTCCTTCAACATCAATAGGATAATAACCGAGCAGCGGAAGTCCCCTCCACTGTTTTTGGGTCGGGTCGTCGACAGCGTCCATCCATTCCGGAAGCAGTCGGGAACCCAGCCGGCCTTCCAACTCTCCGGTGGGGATGTTCAGGGGTCGCTCCGGATCAGACACCGGGCGCCGAACGCCAGCCAGGGAACGGCCCACCAATTCGGCCAGGATCTGGGCGCCCGCAACACCTTCGAACAGAACCGGGCCACTATAGCTATCGATTACCGGAGCTTTCGCTAGTGCTGTCACGTTGTCAGCGACGCGCCGCGCAGCGGCCGCCAGTTCGGCATCAGGGGGCAATTGCCCCGGGTCGGATCCCAAAAACACGGCGTAGTCACGTACCACCATCCCATCAGGCGCGAGACCTGCCGCGCGTACCCGCGCATCCACCAGATTGTCGGGAATCCGGACTTCTGTTCCTTCGTTGTTAACGAGATAGGAACGGGTGAAGGAAAAGCTGGCGGTTGCTTCGGACGACAACACGGTGGGATACCGCGAGAACACGGCGGATGTGGCCGCCACCTTCTTTCGCCATCCAGCGACATCCACAGTGCGTACTGGAACCGGGAACAGCAGACTAACGGCTGGCGCCTCCGAAAAGTCGTCCAGCGTCTCGGTGGAAGTTATATTCTTGAGCGCTGCTTTTTTACGCGCCAAGGACTCTAACGCCTGTTTGTACGCTCGATCTGTGGCTAGCCAGAAGCCTAGTCGTAGGACATCATAGTTATCGTCGATTGCCATCTGGGACGGGTCGAAGCGGGCCCCCCGATAAGCATCGCTGAAGATATGATTGGAGTTATCGAGCTTCCTGTCCCCAACACGGATGCGGACACGCGGCTGGCGGATACGGTTGGAGCGGTCACTGAGAATCGAGCCGTAGCTGGCGCTTACTGACAGCATCTGGGCGTCATCCAGCGTATACTCGATGAAGTAGGGCGGATCTCCGACGACGCGAAGAGTACGCCCGCGCGCGATCTCATCTTTCATCGCCCGCAGAACAACATCGGTCGCCGTCGTTTGTCCCCAGCCCCAACCTGCCGACAAACAGGCCAGGATCAGGATTCGTTTCACTGGCCACCTCCTGTGGAAGTTGGCCTGGATAATGTAGGCGGTGCGTCTACCCCCGCTGGCTTACGCTGTATCTCCATCTCACTCACTAGTAGCGCAGGGGACACCGCAGAAACCGGGATGTTGCCGGATTCAGCGCCGCAGATCCCATTAAAGACCTCGGGTCGATCTGAGGTTGCCAGGATCTTCGCAAAGCTCGCCAGTGGGGTCCCGACAATACTGACCCCTCGTACCAGTTCGTCGGGCCGACCATCCGGGTAGACCCTGTACACCACCAAGGGTATGACAGTGAAGGCCTGCAAGCCCTGCCTGCCGGTGGTCGTAAATCCTCCCGTAACTTTTTCAAAGTAAAGGCCGTAGGGCTTTCCCTGGCGCTTCACCTCCGCGATGAGCATCTCACGCAGTTTCGCGGAATCAACAGCTTGGCCGGATTCCACAATCAGATTAGACTGTCGCGATACAACCTCCGCCCCCGCCTGTCGGCGCCCGTGCCCGTTTGACTGCGGAAACCCTTTGATCGGTGAGCGCGAAAGGAGGAAGGTCTTGAGAATCCCATTGTCCACGAGACGCACCGGTCCCGCTTTCACACCTTCGTCATCATAGACATAGGTACCGTTGAGGTCGATGCCCGCCGCCGCTTTCCGGGTCGGGTCGAAAACGACGGATAGAAACTCCGGCAGGACTGACTGTCCAACTCTCTTGGTGAACGTCTGGCCCTCAGCTTCGTCTTTCTGACGATGACCTTCGATCCGGTGCCCAAAGATCTCATGAAAAAAGACGCCGGCCGAGGAGCCGCTCAGGATGGCAGGGCCAACAAAGGGTTCCACCGGAGGAGCTTTCAGCATCTCGGTCAGGCGCGCCGCCACCTTCACCACAGCCGCCTGAATCTGTTCGTCCTTCGGCAGCCGGTCGGCCGTTTCTGCTTCGAAACTATCGGTTGCACTTAAGTCCATCCCGTCGAAGGCTTTGCCTGACGCCGTGATCAGCAACCTGGCAAAGGAGCGCCCGTGCCGCAACCGGGTGCCTTCGGAATTAACCAGGTACTTGGTCTCGCGGCTCACCACCAGAGCGACATTGCATGCAAGAATACCGCGGTGTTTTTGAAACTCCGCCGACCAGCGGCGAAGCTTGTTGCCCCACTCGTCGCGATTTAGCGTGAGCGCGATAGGAGGCTCTACGTAAGTGGACGCCTCGGCTGGAGAGAAGTCATCCGATGAATCCTCCTCTGCCGCTTTGACTTGGGTGTTGGTGCGGAGCCGGATCATGCGCTGCGACGCCGACCGATAAACACGATCTGTCTCCAACCACGCCCGCCGTCGAATCGCATTGGCATTGTCTTCCAGCGGTAGTGCCGCTCCAGAGGTGAACTGAGGATAGTCACCCCGCATGCGGTGGTAGTTGTCGAACTGGGGCGAGCCTAACCGCAGCGTCACATCCAGATTGCGGGACCGATTTCCCGAGCTCCCTTGCAGTGCCCCAAAACTTGCTGTGACGTACTGGGTCTCATCCTCCACCACCGAGTAGGCAAGATAGTAGGCCGGAGGCTCACCCTTGTCCTTTAGAACCGCGAAGTTGCGATCCAACTCCTGTTTGAGGATGTCGAGAAGCGGAACGTTTTGCGCAGCTGCAAGCGCAGGCCAGAGAAGTGCTACCCAGACGGGGCGTGGGGGGACCAACACGCCCCAGAATAGCACGGCACCCACCACTCCACTTATGGTAAGGCCAAGAGGCCCTTGTCCTTCATCCCGCTCAGTGCCAATCCGTAACGCCCGCGCACACCTGTCTTCTCAAAGATGTGTTTGAGATGGATCTTCACCGTGCCGGGCCGAATCCCAAGATGCCGCGCAATCTCTTTGTTCTTGTAGCCCTGTTCCACCAGTTCCATCACCTGTTGCTCGCGTGGCGTCAGTTCCGAACGATGGCTCTTCTCGGGGCGGGCCGACTCTCGGAATAGCGTATCTTCCATCCAACTGGTGCCTGCCGCCACGGCCCGCAGGCAGTTCAGTAACGTATCCGGCGAGGCTGTCTTGCGCAGGATGCCGCGTGCGCCGATCTGCAGAAAGCGCAGAGCTTCGGACTCGGAAAGGGACAGGCCCCAAACGACGATTGCGGTTTCGGGCCAGCGGTCGCGATGCTCGGCAATCCACTCGAGCACCAACTGGACCCCAAAAGACTTGTCAAGAACCAGAATGCGTGGCCGGCCTTGTTCGAGCAAAGCCTCCACACGCTCCAGTTGTTCCACGGCGCCGGCGAAACGGAAGTCGCCGTTGTTGGCCAGCAAAGAACGCAAGCCTTCGCTCGTCAAAGGCTGCGTCTCACATACTCCTACTCGGATGCTCTCGGACATTTCGATCGCTGATCTCCTCCCAAGCTGGCTTATCGGAAGCATCTGTTGTAGTCTTAGTGAGCCGAAGGGCCATCCCCTCTCATGTTTTGCGGCGCTACCGCCGATTCACCCTATAGACATCCCAAGCCGGGCATCCGGCGGCGGACCTCGGGCCAACCCGAGACATGCAGTCTGGCGGATGTCACCGGATCGCGCTTAACCAATGGCCAGAGCAGACATTTCGGCGCTTGCGGGGAGCTGGAAAGCTCTCCTGATCAGCCCCAATCGGACAATCGTTAACGAGCTTACACCGCTGCTATCCCAGCATCTCCCTAACACCCCCGTTTTCGAACTCCAGTCGTATCCTACTCGGCAGAGTGTTACGGAGTTTTCCGGGTCCAAGGGACCCAACCTCTGCTTCCTTGATCTCATCACCGACGTGGAGCGGGCGGTCCCGCTAATTGGGGATCTGCTGGCCGTGCAGCCCGCCCTCAAGATCATCGTTCTGTTGGCATCTAAGGACCCGGACATTATTCTGAGAACGGTCCGCCAGGGTGCGGTTGAGTTCCTGGTGCGGCCCTTCGATCCGGAGCAATTGGAATCGGCCTGTAAGCGGATAGCCTCTCTCGAACAGGCCACGCAGGGAGAACCGCAAGGAAAAGTGTTCTCGCTGTTTCCAGCCAAGGGAGCGTGCGGGTCCTCGACGTTGGCGTCGAGTCTGGCGCAGTACTACAAACGCGTGGGGGTGAAGAAGACCCTTCTCGCCGACCTGGACCCGCTTACCGGCACCCTCTCCTTCCTGCACAAACTGAAGGCGAACTATAGTTTCCTCGACGTGTTGTCGCGCATCTCGATGATGGATGCAGATGTCTGGAAAGGAATCGTCGCCCAGCAGAACGGGCTAGACATTCTTCTGGCCCCGGACACTGTAAACAACGGCGTGGGAGAGCTTACCGATGCCTCGGCGCTGGTTACGTTTGCACGAACGCTTTACGAAGTATCGGTGATCGACGCCGGCTCGGTTTATGGGGACTGGAACTTGACCATTGCCCGGCACTCCGATCAGGTCCTCCTGGTGACGACGAACGAACTCCCTGCGCTGCAGGCCGCGCAGCGGGCATTGAGTTATTTGGAATCACAGCGGGTGAGCAACTCGCGGGTACGGCTCATCGTCAACCGGTATAACAAGGAGTACGGGCTGAGCCGAGAGGTCATTGAAACGGCGCTTCATTGCGAGGTCTTCCAGTTGGTCCCTTCCGACTACGAAGCCCTGCAAACGGCGCTTCTCGACGGAAGAGCAGTTCCTGCCAACTCTCCTCTGGGCAAGTCCGTCTCGCAGCTGGGCGAGTTGCTGATGCCGCGCGCGGCGAAGTCGGAGCAGGCTCGCACCAGGACTTCGCCGCTCTCGGGCCTGCTCTCTTTGTTTAGCAGGACTCGATGATGTCGTACTGGATAACCTGTTGTGAGGCGGGGCAGCTAGAATGGGGAGCAAGAGTCCACGATGCATCGGCCCTCGCTCCAAGCAGCCCTAGCGATGTACGCCGGCCTGGCATTACTTGCCCTCTTGTCGTTAGGAGATCCAACCCGGACGGTGGTCGTCGTGGCGCTGGCGGGATTTGCACTAAAAACATGGATTGGCCATCTTCGAGAGCGGCAGGAAGCCGAGGCCGAACGCACGATGGAAGACGTGCCGGATACCCAACCCAACCCAAAGGACTAGAACGTACGAGCCTCCATCCCCCCCAAAAGGGGTACTGCCAAGTTAAGGCAAAGAGCCCTTTAAAATCAGCCATTTCATAGCGAAATCTGGCTAGTAGATTCTCACTACCCTCCGATAAGCTTAAGCAAGAACTGTCCAGTACGAATTGGCGCAAGTTCCAGTTTGAAACATCCGTTCCGAATTGAAACATCGCGCCGGGGACCGAGCGTACCGAATTGGAATTTGAGCTCTGGCAATCGAGTCTTGCCGAGTTGCATCCGAAACCAAGCCGGGAACAGCTTAGTTCCTATGTTGGCAAAGACTTACCAGTCTTCTGTCGATGTTTTGCCGCTGGTGCCCAGACGCAATTCTGGCAATGGCCCGGAGCATGCATCCAAGGCTGTACAAGAGCGGTAGAAACCAGCAGGTTTCCAAGCCGCCGACGCCAGAAAACGACGTAGCGAGGCCGGAGACGCCCCAATGGCGAGCGGCCGGACAAGAAGAACGCGGAGATCAGCCAGATGCCGAAGACAAGAACAACGAAAGTCGCCTCCACCCCACTTGCGCCCAATGCAGCCCGGACCTCCCGGCGTGACCGCGTCGTGCTCGAGCACCTGCCTCTGGTGAAAGCCATCGCAGTCCGCGTGCACGAAAACCTCCCAGTTCACGTGGACCTGGATGATCTGATCCACGCCGGAATCCTGGGATTATTCGACGCGGCCAGCAAGTACAACCCTGACAAGAAAGTCGTGTTCTCGAGCTATGCGAAACACCGGATCAAGGGGGCGATTCTCGATAGCCTGCGCCAACTAGACTGGGCATCACGGGATCTTCGTCGCCGCCACAAGCAGGTCGAGGCCATCACCCGAGATCTCTCGGCATCTTTGCAGAGGACTCCCACAGAAGCCGAAGTCGCGGAAAAGCTGGGGGTGGATGTCGAGCGCTGGCGGCAGATGATGCTGGACCTTCGGAACGTCGGACTGGTGTCGGCAAGCAGCCGGGCAGCAGAACAGGAAGAACTTCCCGCTCCCGATTTTCCTTCGAAGCCGGAAACACAACCCGACCGGATGTGCGCCCGTCAGCAGTTACGGTCGGTGCTCGCCGATGCGATGAGAACACTGCCCGAACGCTATCAGAAGGTAGTGCTTCTTTACTACACCAACGAGATGACCATGAAGGAGATCGGCACGGTTCTGGGCATCAACGAAAGCCGCGTCTCGCAGATCCATAAATCGGCTCTGGAAAAAATGGCGGTCGCTCTGCAATCCAACGGAATCCACTCCGCCTGTGCCTTTGCCGATTAAGTCCTGGCAGCCTTTCAGCGGATTTCGATCTTCGCAGGCGCTCGGCGCAATACGGTTGCCGGGGCTGAGCCCAGAAACGGGACGCTCTCCCATTGCTGCCGCCAGTATGCCATGGGGGTAGGCGGCTTCGGGTGGAGTTCCAGCTTCAGCTTCGACGCGGCGTTTACGCCGATTTTCTGCGCCACCCTGAGCAAGGCCGCGTCCAGGCCACCCAGTTGGTCGACCAGGCCTGACGGCATGGCATCAGAGCCCGTCCAGACCCGGCCCTGCGCGACAGCATCAATCTGCTCATAGGACCTCTGCCTTGCCTTGGCCACTTCCGTGACAAAGTCTCGATACATCGCGGCCAGCATCTGCTGCAAACGCAAGCGCTCGCCATCATCAAGACCGGTGACGGCTGAGTCCATGTCAGCGTGCCGGCCGCGCGTGAGGACCTCGTAGCGCAGGCCGAGTTTCTGGTAAAGACCAGCAAGATTGAGCTTTCCGAAGAAGATCCCAATTGACCCGGCCAGACTCTCCGGATAGGCAACGATCCACGGCGCGCCGATCGCCAACTCGTAACCGCCGCTGGCCGCGAGATCCGAAATAGAAGCGACGACTGGCTTCGTCGCTGCCAGTTCACGAACCGCCTGCAACATCTCGCCGGAGGCGACGGCATCGCCGCCCGGGGAGTCGATCCGTAAGACCACCCCCCGGATCCCATTATCCTCGCGCAGCTCCTTCATGAGGGCTAGGAACTCATCCGGCTTCAGGACCTCTGATAGATCATAGGAACCGCCTCGCGTAATCTCACCGGACGCGGCAACCACGGCGACACGCGCGTGGCCCTCCAAGCCGAGGCTGCGGGCCGGCACGCGCTGGTACAGTAACGCGTCAAGCTTAGTGAGCTTTTCCTGGCCCAGCCGTCTTGCGAGGGCTGCCTCCATCGCCGAAGAGTACTCCACCGCATCGATCAGCCCGTTCTCCCGCGCTTCTGCCGCCAGGTAGGGGCCACCATCGATCAGGGCCCGCACCTGCTCCGGGCTCTTCTTCCGAGCCCGGGAGACGGCATCGCGCAGCGTGGCAAAACGCTGGTCCAGCAGTGCGTTCATCACCTCGGCCGTCGGTACGCTCATGGTCGACCGGGTCAGCACATCGGGACCGTCTTTGTACCGGCCGACGCTCTCGAATTCGGGCACGATGCCGAGTTTGTCGAGACCGCCCCGGGCGTAAAGAAGCTCCACACGAAGGCCTTTGACATTGAGGTAATCCCCAGGTGCGGCGACGATCAACGGTGCGGCGGATGCAAGAAAATAGTCACGCGTGGCGGGAGTGCGCACGAAGGCAACGATTGGCTTACCTGTTCGGGCAAAGCGCTCCAGGGCCGACCTGAGCTCGGCAAGTTTCGCCCACCCGGCGCCGATGCCAGCCGGTTCAACGATCAACGCACTGATCCGAGGGTCAACTGCGGCCTTCCGAAGGCAATCCCAGAGACCAAACATCGACCAACCTGAGGTTTCGCCGAGCAAAGACAGGTCGACGGGAGGGCGCTCCGGCAACTCACCGCTAAGCTTAAGGATTAGCGTCGTACCAGTAGCAACCGAGGGAGGGCGCGACGCCCACCAACTCCAAACCGGCACCGCCGAGAGGGCGGCGAGAACCGTAACGAGAACACCCGCGGCAGCACCGAGCAGAACAAGCGGAAGTTGTCGGTCACGGGGCTGCAACTATGCCCCTTCGAGAATCAGGTCGACGCGGCGGCTCACATCCTTTAGATAGGTGGCGTCGCCGCCCGCCAGTTCGACCGTTGCGGAGCCGCGATAATTGACCTCCCGCAGGGCCGCGTAGATCTGCTTCCAATCGATCTCTCCATCACGAAGATTAACGAAGTCTGCAACACGTTTCTTAATCGCTGGATCATTCTGGAACTTGAAATCCTTGAAGTGAAGCTTGACGATACGGCTGCCGAGGGTACGAATCCAGTCCTGCGGGAAACCGTAGAGGACCACATTGCCGACGTCAAAATAGGCTTTGACCCAGGGGCTCTTGAAATCGTCCACGTAGCGGGCGAACTCGAGCGGGCTAAGCAGGAACTTGTTCCACACCTCCTCAACGGCAATGATCACCTTTGCCTTCTCGGCGGTGGGAATCATACGGCGGATCCGATCCTGCGACCGCTTCCAGGCATCACCATAGCTGGTTTCCGCGTTTACGACCGCCGGAACCAGCAAAACAGTTTCGGCGCCCCACTCCTTGGCGTTGCGAATACTGGTCTCCATGCCGGCAATGCACTTGGATACCACTTCCGGATCGTGGCTGGACAGCGGATAGCGCCAATGATCGCTGTTCATCACAGAGTGGATCCGCAAACCTGTGCTCTCGGCGGCGGCCCTTATCTCACTGGCGGCCTGGGGGTCGGGCGTCGTATGGCATTCCACTTCCTCAAAGCCGCAATCCTTCGCGACTTTGAACCGGTCTTTCACAGCCATCTCTTTTGGGAGCATGCTGAAGAGAACGGCTTTGCGGATCGGAAGCCGTTTGGATTGGGCTGCCAGCGGCGCAAGCGAGGCAGTTGCGAGGAAAGCGCGTCGGTTCATGGTTTGGTGGACCTTCCGAGCGCTATTGTACCGCCGCTTTTACTTCACCGACACTGTGGCTGTCGCAGGTGTCGAGCGAGAGGCGATGGTAATCACCACCGCCAAGTCCTTTCCCGCCGAAACGGAAGTCGGCACCGTGACGTTCAGTTGCACCAATCCGCCCAAGGCCCCCGGAACAGCCGTCGCGGAGAGCACGGAGGCGGCGTCGCCTCCGATAGTGACCGACGGCACACTCGACAACGTGGGAAGAGGCGAAGTGCCGGACAGAGCCCCTTCCGGACTCGGCGCCGGCGAGATTGCGCCCGCGCCGGTCAGATAGAAGATCAGGACCCCGCCCTTGGAAGCGGGATTCGCTGCCGAATTGAGGCTGTAGGCAAGTTTGGTTGCATCGTAGTTGAGAGCGGCGGCCTGCCCCCTGCCGGAACTGTCCACCGTGAAGATGCCGGGAGAAGCGGCAGCCCCATCAAAGAGAAAGTTGGTAGAGGTGAGCGCGTTGTAGGTGACTCGCATTTTGAGATCGGTTCCCACTGGTAATGTGAACGGTACCTGGCAGTTGATTTGATTCGCCTGGAGGAAGATGATCGGCGCCGCGACCCAGGCACTATTGATTTCGAACTCCACCATTCCGGCGGGAGTGCCGAGCGTGGTCGGAAACGCGTTACTGGACGGAGACGCCTGGATGCCAGTTGTTGGCCCCATACCCGAGCCGAAAATGGTGATGATCTCACCTGGTGCCAGAACCGGCTTAGGCAAGTCGGTGACAAAACTGGCTGCGTTGACAACGGTTTGGACCTGCGGACCTGGGGGGGTTACGGTGAATGTCAGGGCGTTCGACGCTGGCTGCGGCGAATTGAGTACGGTTACCTGAAGAGCGGCCTGAGCCGTCAGCAGTGCTTTCGGTATGGTCGCCAGCATCACTCCCGTACTGATCCATGTGGCCGTGAGGTCCGTCGAGTTAGCCTTGATCACGGAGGCTTTGAACAGATGCGAGCCGCGAACCGTAATCGTGAGATCATTGGAACCGATTGGCGCCGCGTTCGGCCAAATGGAACTGATGACGGCCGTGCCAGGGGTAACGGTAAGCGTGACCGTCACCGTGAGCGTTTTGTTTGATGCGGTAAGCGACGTCAGCGTGATCCGCCCGGTATAAGTGCCGGGACTCAGACCAGTGGTATCCACCGAAACAGCAACTGGGACCGCGCTACCGGAGAGGACCACCCCGACCGCAGGCGTCGCAGCAAGCCAGGAACCGCCCGTGGCGGCTACCGCCACCGAAAAAGAATAGGGCTCCCCGCTGGTGCTCAAGGTAACCGTCTGCGCCGCAGGTTGAGAAGCGGCGTCGGTCTGCCAGGTGTAACTGAGCGACGCCGGTGTTGCTGTCATGGTGGGCGGCGGGTTCCGGATAATGAGTTCTACTCCTGCGGTTATGGGACCGGACGACCCAACGGCATCGATCTGGAGGACCGTGACATACGAGCCGGCAGCGAGGGAGGTAGGATTCACACGAACGCTGATGGACGTTCCCGTCTTGCCGGTTGTGGGAGTTACGATCAACCACGGAGCTGGCGGATTGACGCTGGCGGTGAAATCCAGGGCCGTGCCGGAGCCCGAGCGCTTGATTGCCAGCGTTTGCGCAGCAGGCAGGGTAGTTGTCCCGATGGTAAAAGAGAACGAGAGGTTGGCTGGGGTGACACTCAAGGACGGGAGCGTCTGGGCAAGTGCCGGCAACAGGGCAAGGAGGGAGACGAGGAAAGCGCGGAACAACATCGCAAACAGGATATCGGCGGGAAGCGCGTGGGCCGATATTGCGCCATGTTTAGGCGCCTAGGACTTGCCCGTAAAACACTTGGGAATCATGTGGGCGTGGTGGCGCGATCCTGCTTCTTGTCCAACTCCTCCGGAAACACAGCGTATCCTTCCGGGGGCGGAAAGACCGACTCGATCCAGACCAGGCGCTTGCGGAGGAAGCGGCTGGGCAACTGACGCGGGCCAGTCTCAACGTCGATATCACAGCAGATGCCGTGAAGGTACAGCGTGAGGGTATCGATAAGGGAAAGCCGCGCATACTCGGCGAACGCCTTGGTGTCCCTGCGGACGCTCTTTCCGCGCCTGCGGAGAGCCTGCTTGGCATGCCAACTGGCTTCGTCGACTTCCCCATGGGCGTTAGCACTTAGCTCGTCACCTAACAGTGCCTGATAAGCCGTTTGTGCACTCTCGTCGAGCGCGGTCTCGGCAAGGGTTGCGATCTGGCGGTAGAAGAAGTAATGGTAATCCGCCATGTCTACGTCTTTAACGGCGAAGAGAAGATCGGCCCCAAGAGCATTCACGAAGCGTAAGTCGCTGACCTGCTTCGGTTCGGGAGGCTTTTCCAGGGCAATCCAATCGAGACTGCCCGGGGCGGCGGTTCCATGCCGCTTTTGTTTTCCGTTCGCCTTGCCGTTTTCGCGTTCGAGGAACGGCACCAGGACAATGTGCAGCTTTGGAAGGCTTTTGCGGACGCTGGGCGGCAGCGCGGCGATCGGCTCGTCCAGGTACTCCTTTACGTCGTCTTCGGAGAGCGGGAGCCCGGCGAAGAAGTAAGAAAACCGGCTGTTGAGTGGGACCATCTCGGCCCGGAACCGCTCGAGGAAATCCGCGACGCGAATTCGGACCACATCGGGTTGGGACATCAAGCTGTTACCATGGTAGCAAGTCCGTTCCCGCCCTTCGATGCCGCCAGCTAAAGTTTTCGTCTCCGCCGGAGAAGCATCTGGCGACATGTACGCCTCCCAGTTGGTGGAGGTACTGGGCCGTGCTTGGCCCGACACAGCGTGGTTTGGCTGCGCAGGACCGCGAATGCAGCAGATGGGCGTCCGTCCGGTGGTCGACTCGCGGTCGCTGGCGGTAGTAGGACTGGTAGAGGTGGTACGACACCTGCCGCGCATCTACGGGCTGTATCGCAAGCTCCTGGCGAGCGTTGCGAGCGAGAAACCCGCACTCGCGATACTGACGGACAGTTCGGGTCTGCACCTTCGCATGGCAGCGCGCCTGCATAAGGCAGGGGTGCCTGTTGTCTATCTGGTAGCGCCGCAGGCGTGGGCCTGGCGCCAGGGACGGGTGAAGCAGATGCGGAAGACGATCGGAAAGCTGCTGTGCCTGTTTCCGTTTGAAGAGCCTTTCTATCGGGAACGGGGAGTGGACGCCGTGTATATTGGGCATCCATTGGCGAGGCGGATCGGGCCGACCGTCGACAAAGCTAGCTTTTGCCGCCGTCACCAACTGGATCCCACTCGCCCGATCATCGCACTTTGCCCGGGGAGTCGGCTCGGCGAGATTGCGCGCCACCTGCCCGCGCTTTCCGATTCGGTACCCCGAATCGCTGCCAGAGTTCCGGCGCAGTTCATTTTGGCATCGCCTTTGGGATTTCTGGAACGCGCAGGTAGTGAATTTTTCCGGGAACGAATTCCGCTGGAAGCCATCCAAGTGATTGAAGGCGAAACGTGGGATGTGTTGGCCCACGCTGATTTGGCCCTGGCGGCGAGCGGAACAGTAACAATGGAAGCCGCCCTGCTGGGGACTCCTCTGGTGACGTACTACAGAGTAACAGGCGCAAGTTGGCTGATCGGGAAGATGCTGGTTCGCGTGCCGCACTACTCGATGGTGAACTTGCTAGCCGGGCGACGTCTGGTGCCGGAGTTGATGCAGAATGAAATGACTGGCAAGCAACTCTCGGAGCAGGCGATTCGTCTTTTAACCAGTGAAGCCGAACGTGCAAGGATGCGGGAGGCAATGGCGGAGATCCGCGCGAGGCTGACTTCGGAGGCCGATCCGATGGAGCGTGCCGCCCAGATCGTGAGAGAGTTTATCGATGAGGACCATAAGCGCTAAGTACCTGATTTGGGTAGTAATGGCCACAGCCGCCGTGCTGCCGGCACAGGAGCGGGGCCGTGCGCGCGTGGACGTGCAAAGCTACGTCATTGACGCAGAAGTAAACCCCAATACGCAGAGTCTGGCGGCCAAGGTGGAGATGAAGCTGGTTCCGCTGGATGATCGCATCTCCGGCCTCACATTCGAATTGAACAATGCCCTCAACGTGACCCGGGTGACCGACGGTGCCGGTCGTTCGGTTCCGGCTTCGCGCAGCGCGCAGGACTTCACCCTGCGATTGAGCTTCAATGAGCCGCTGGCGAAGGGGACTCCTGTCAGCCTTCAGTTTCAGTACGACGGAAGGCTGAGCGGGACCGAGGAGAGCCCGATTTACGGTATCCGCTTCGCGTCCATTCAGAACGATTTTGCCTACTTGCTGTATCCGTCCCGGTGGTTCCCGGTTAACGACTACCAAAGCGATCGTTTCTCCGCGGAAATGAACATCACGGTGCCATCCGGCTTCCGAGTTCTGGCGAGCGGGATTGATAAGAAGGAAGAGTCTGGCGGCAAGACGATATTCCGATACCGGTTCGGGCAGGAGTCGTATCCAGGAAGTATTGGCGTCGTTCGGTCGGAACCCGTTCGCGTAACCGCGCAGGGCGTGACGGCTGATATGTTCTTCCGGGGATCAGCGGACATGGCGCGGGCTTATGGGGAAGAAATCGGCAAGGTTTTTACCTTCGAAACCAGCCTCTTCGGAATCGCGCCAACGAGCAGTTTCCTGGTGATGGAGACAGAGGACGGCGCTCCAAATGGCTACGCCGCTCCCGGACTGCTGTTCTTCTCGCCGAAAGGGATCGGCAAGCAGGTAAACGTCAGGTTGGTGGCGAACCAGGTGGCCCGCCAGTGGTGGGGCAACTTCGTAGGCGCCGCAACACGGAACCACATCTGGATTGTAAACGGACTCACCCGCTTCACCGAGATGCTTTATCTCGAGCAGCTTAACGGTCCGGGTGCAATGGAAACGGAAACACGCGATGTCTATATCGAAGCGCTCACTGTGGAGCAACCACCGCTCATTCAGTCGGCGCGGTTAGAAGACTATTCGCCGGAATACTGGGCGGCCACGGGTGCCAAGGGCGCCGCAGTGTGCAACATGCTCCGGGATGTAGTGGGACCGGAGAACTTCGCCAAGATCTGGAAGGCCGTAGCGGACCAGTATGCCTGGAAAGCGATTACCACGGATGATCTGCGGAAGGTAGCCGAGCAGGTATCGGGCGAGAATCTGCAGTCCTTTTTCCTGCAGTGGATCGAGTCGACCGGTGCACCCGAGTTCAAGCTCGAGTACACCACGTTCCGAACGACGAAGGGCTTCCGGGTGATGGGCAAAGTGAACCAGGACCTGGATACGTTCCGCATGCCGGTGACAATCCGCATCGAGACGGAAGGAAATCCCGAAGAGCGGCGCGTGGAGGTGGTTGGCACGGCTTCCGAGTTTGTCGTGGAGACTTTCGGCAAACCGAAGCGCATCGTCATAGATCCGGCGCATCGCGTATTACGATACGACAACACCATGCGGGTGCTGGTGGCGATTCGCCGCGGCGAGCAGTTTGCCGAAGTGGGCGAGTTCACCGAAGCGCTGAAGGAGTATCAGAAAGCCCTGGACGTCAGCCGCAACAGTTCACTGGCCCACTACCGGGTGGCGGAGATTTTCTATCTCCAGAACAACTACCAGTCAGCAGCCAACGAGTTCCGTGAAGCGCTAAGTGGTGATCTGGAGCCGAAGTGGACCGAAGTCTGGGCCCACATCAACCTTGGCAGGATCTTTGATATCACCGGACAGCGTGAACGTGCGGTGAACGAGTACAACTTGGCACTACGGACAAAGGACAATACGCAAGGTGCCCTGGAAGAGGCAGCGAAGCACGCCAAGGAGCCTTTCCAGCGAGCCCGCAATAACAATTGATAGAAACGCCAAGCGTGGACCCTCACTCACTCTATAACTCCCGGCTCGAGGAGCGCCGGGCCCGGGTAGCCGTTGAGCAAAACCGGCACATTCAAATTGGTAACGCTCGGCTCGCCCTCGGCATTGCCGGCGCGGTGATCGGATGGCAGGCGTTCGTAAACCATGCCTGGAGTGGATGGCTGCTTCTCTTACCCCTCGCGGGTCTTATAACGCTGATCATTCTCCATGAGCGTGTAGTGCGGGCGCGAAGGCTGGCTGAGCGGGCTGCTACGTTCTACGAACGGGGGCTGGCACGTCTGGAGGATCGCTGGGCAGGCACTGGTGAGCCCGGCGAGCGGTTTCGCAGCGCCGACCACGTCTACGCTGACGACTTCGACCTGTTCGGAAAAGGCAGCCTGTTCGAGTTGCTAAGCCAGGCGCGAACCCGTGACGGCGAGGCGACGCTTGCTAACTGGCTGATGCATCCGGCCTCTCCGGAAGTCGTTCAGGAACGCCAGCAAGCTGTTGCGGAATTGCGGGAGGCTACGGATCTCCGCGAAGCCGTGTTCGTCTTGGGCGAGGATGCCCGCGACGCGGTCAAAACCGAGGACTTGGTGAAATGGGCCGAGACCCCGGTCCAGATGCCGCTCTCGATACGCCCGGCTGCATGGGTCCTATCGGCTCTCAGTGCGGGGGCCTTTGCGATCTGGCAACTCTTCGGGCTGCTTCCGGTGTTTGCCGTGGCGTTGGTTGCCGTGGGCGGATTCGGTTTGTGGCTGCGACTGCGCGTCTTGCAGGTTATTTCCCATGTCGATGAAGCCGTACATGATCTCGGACTGCTCAAGTCACTCCTGCAGCGGATGGAGGCACTGCCGGTGCAATCGCCGCGGCTGCGAGCGCTTCAACAACGGTTAGCGACGGACGGCCACTCGGCCTCGCGGCAGATTGCCCGCCTCCACCGATTGGCCGAACTATTGGATTCGCGTGACAACGTGGCGATGCGCGTGATTGGCCCACCGCTGCTGTACGGCACGCATCTGGCGTTTGCCGTGGAGCAGTGGAGGGTACAGGTTGGGCCGCACGTACGGAATTGGCTTTCGGTGCTCGGAGAGTTTGAAGCACTGTT
>JAEUQF010000406.1 GCA_016789745.1 Bryobacterales bacterium | reverse complement strand
CAGGACTTCGTGATTCTGTTCTGTTCCATGCGGCGTGATGGCAAGAGCCTGGGCCAGATGGCACGCGAAGAGATTGGGCGGCTGGGCGGCATTACGGCGCTGATCACCGTGCTGCTGATCATGATCATCCTGCTGGCCGTGGTGGCGCTGGTGGTTGTGAATGCGCTGCGCGGCAGCCCGTGGGGAACGTTCACCATCGCGGCCACCATGCCGATCGCGGTGTTCATGGGCCTCTATTTGCGCTACTGGCGGCCGGGCAAGGTGCTGGAAGTATCGGTGATCGGCTTCATCCTGGTGATGGCCAGCATCTTCGCCGGCGAGTGGGTGGCACATTCGGCCACGCTGGCCCCGTGGTTCACGCTGAGCGGGCTGGCTCTGGCGTTTGCGGTGATTATTTACGGCTTCTTCGCCAGCGCGCTACCGGTGTGGCTGCTGCTGGCACCGCGCGATTACCTGAGCACGTTCGTGAAGCTGGGCGTGGTGCTGCTGCTGGGTGTTGGCATTCTGTTCGTACGCCCCAATCTGGAGTTGCCTGCATTCACACGCTTCGCGGACGGCACCGGGCCCATCTTCGCAGGAAAGATCTTCCCGTTCTGCTTTATCACCATCGCCTGCGGGGCTATTAGCGGTTTTCATTCGCTGATCTCCTCCGGCACGACACCGAAGATGGTTGCGAAGGAATGGCATGTCTGGCCTGTAGGCTATGGCTCCATGCTGCTGGAGAGCTTCGTCGCCATCATGGCGATAATCTCGGCCAGCGTTCTGCAACCCGGCGTCTTCTTTGCCGTGAACTCGCCCGCGGGCATTGTCGGCGCGACACCGGAGGCGGCGGTAGCCACCATCACCGGTTGGGGCTTCCCGGTAACCGCGGCCCAAATGGCGCAGCTGGCCAAGGATGTCGGGGAAGAGACGCTGTTCTATCGAACCGGTGGCGCGCCGTCACTGGCGCTGGGCATGGCGCATATCTTTGCGTCCAGCGTCGGCGGCACCGCCATTCTCAGCTTCTGGTACCACTTCGCGATTATGTTTGAGGCGCTGTTCATTCTCACCGTGATTGACGCCGGAACGCGCGTGGGCCGATTCATGCTGCAGGATCTGCTGGGCAACATCCATCCGAAACTGGGGCAAACCAGTTGGATGCCGGGCGTTATCGGGTCCAGCGCCGTCATCGTGATGGCATGGGGCTACTTCCTGGTACAGGGTGTTCTCGATCCCTTGGGAGGCATCAACTCACTATGGCCGCTATTTGGCATTGCCAATCAGTTGCTGGCGGCGATTGCCCTTTGCGTCGGCACAACGATTCTGGTAAAGATGCATGGCGCGCGGTACATGTGGATCACTTGCGCGCCGCTCACCTGGCTGCTGATCGTTACCTACACCGCGGCGTGGCAGAAGATCTTCTCGCCGATTCCGCGCATCGGCTTCCTGGCGCAGGCCGAGCAGATGCAGAATCTGCTGAACTCGGGCAAGATCACCGCCGCGGCGAAGATATCGGAGACACAAACGCTGATCTTCAATAACCGCCTGGATGCGGCCATCTGCGGGCTGTTCCTGGTGCTGGTAACGGCTATCCTGGTGGACTCGATCCTGCTGTGGATCGGCATCCTTCGGGGCACGCGCGAATCGCGGGTGCAAGAAGCCCCATTCGTTCTTTCCACGCTGCGTCCGGAGGAAGTATGAAGCAGTTCTGGCGCATCATCATCGGCATTCTGCGCGAGCTTTCGGATGAAAGCGCGTATGAACGCCACCTGCGCGCGCATGGCCGTACCCACTCGGGGGAAGAGTGGCGCCATTTCAGTGAGCACCGGCTGAAGGCCAAGTACCAGCGCGCCAAGTGCTGTTAGCGTAGACCACAGGCATGCCGGCACCCGCTGCATACCCGCAACTGGCCGTATTCCTGATCTACACGCTGCTGCAGACAGCGCTCTACACGTGGTTGGGGCGCGGCTTGTTCCGCGTGGTGGGAAGCATTGATCCGTGGACGGGACGCGTTCCGGAGTTAGCGTTTCTCGTGGGATGGAACGCTGCGTCGCTGCTGGGGTATGCCGTACTGATCGCAACAACGTCGGCAATACCCGTCCTCCCTGCCTGTGTCTTTGCAGCCGCGGCGCTGCATGGAGTAGCGCATTACCGACCACGCCCGCAAGGAGCGTTCCCCTGGATTGCGGAGCGATATCGTGCGCTCCGCGGCACCGCCACAGGACGGCTATGCGCGGCTGCGGGCGTGGTGTTCGTCGTCCTCGTCAGCATGCACCGGATGTGGTGGCTGTTGGGGTGGACAGCGGATGGCTCCATCACATTGGGTACGTCGGTTTGGGATGATCTGCGCACCATTGGCTTTCCACTCACGATTGCCGCGCACGGCTATCCCATGCGCAGCCCGCAGGCGTTGGACACGATTCTCGCCTACCCGCTGGGCGCGTTCACAGTCAGTGCAGGCGGCGTGGCGCTGGTGCCGAAGTTCGCGCTGCAGGTGATCCTGGCGGATGTCGCCTGTGGCGCGGCCGCCTACGCGTTGGTGGTGCTGTTTGCCGTCGCGGTGCTGTTGTCGAACCGCCTGATGCAGTGGCTGGTGACGCTATCAGGGCTCATCTCGGTCAGCTTCAATCTGTGGCCGGTGGTGGCGAACAAACACGCTCCATGGTTCATCGCGCTGTTCGGGTACTTCCGAAAAAACGGCTTCGAAACAACGGTGGCCTGGACGCCCGTGTACGGCACCATCTGGAACCAGAACCATGGCATAGGCTTCGCCGCGGCAGTGCTGGCCGTGTTGCTCTTCCGCGATTCGCGTGTGCCCCGATTCTTCGTTTACCTGCCGGCGTTGTTTGCCGCCTCCGCCAGCATGGACATGACGGCTATGGGCCTGGCCGGCGTTGGGCTATGGGCCATCCTGTATCGCGACCGCAAGCAGATTCTGGCGGCGGCACCAATCGCGGTCTCCTCCTTCCTCGTTCTGGCTGCCACCAATGCGCTCACGCTACTCGGCCGTACGGACTTCCCGAACACCAGCCCCTTTCTGTGGTCCACCATGCCGCTCTATAACATCGGCGTGTTTGGCTGCACCCTGGGCATCTACGTCCTTCTGCTGGGGCTGGCAGCCACGCAGGGCGCGGTTCCGCGGACGGGATGGATGGTGCCCGTTCTGACCGGCTTGCTGTTCAGTTCCGTGTTCACTTATTACTCCATCTGGTATTGGCGCGCCAGCCTGGCACTGCACCTGCTTCTCGCGATCTGGTGCGGGATGAGCGGAGAGAGATTGCGCGGACTGGAAGTGCGGCGGTTGTTCGTCGCTTTGTGGGCAATCGGTCTCTCGTTAGGGGCCGGGCAGGTGTTGTCCGAGGTGTCCATCGGCTATCGCTTCCGGGACCGCATGGCAGCGGACCGGCGCGAGATCTACGCCTGGATCCAGGCGCAAACGCGCCTGCATGACCGCGTGGCGGCGTACCTGGACAGCACTGGCGTTCTGGCACCCGATGTCGATTTCCTTCGCACCGGCAACCGCGCAGGCAACAGCACCTACGATCGCGATCATCCATTAGTGGGCTATGGCCGCTATCGGACACGGATGTCCCACATGGGTGAGGGTATCGCCGCAGCCGACTACGTCGTCTCCTGGCGCGAGGCTGCGAGTTTCGACTCCCTGCTGCAGGCTTGTGGCGCACCTGTCGTCTTCCAGAACAAAGCAGGTGTCGTTTATGCGGTGGGCAATCCGTGCCGGAACCGGATATGGTCAGGCCTGCTGACGCCGCAAATCGCAGGATGGCGTCGGGATTGGGTCACCCGCCATCAACCCTTGAACGAGAGCAACCTGCGACGCGACGTGGAGGCGCTGTGGGCAAAACAAGCATTCGCAGAGGCAGAGAAGTTGCTCAAGCCCATCATCGAAAAGTATCCGTTCTCCGGCGAAGCCGTGTACCTGCAGGCCATCACGCTGCAGTATCTGAACCGGTGTCCGGAGGCTATCCTTCTACATGAACAGGCGCTGGCGAATGGATACGCCGAGTTCTGGGTGCGGCTCAACCGGGGCACCTGTCTGGTGCTGCTGCGGCAACGTGACGCGGCGAAGACGGAACTTCTGCGAGCACGGGAGTTGCGGGCGGATCACGATGGCTTGAACCGGCTGCTCGAAGGCCTGCGCTAAGTCTTGCGCGCGTACAACGAAGAGTTTTCCCCCAGGTATCGCGGATAGGTGCCGAGCGGAAAGTGCCTGTCGCCCCGGTCCTTGTACTTCGCCATGGCGCTCATGGAATGCAGTTCATCCAGCACACCGGCATAATCGGCTACTCGCTTCTCTTCGCCTGTATGGGTGAATAGCGTGTCGATCACGCAGCCGCATTTCTCCACCAGCATCGCCAGTGACAGCGGCGAGAAGAAATGCAGATGCTCGGGATAGACGGAATCCTTCAGTTCTGGCGGCTGCTTGCCTACGGCGAAGAAGGGAAAGCTGGGCTGCGTGATGTACACAAGTCCGCCCCGGCGCACCTTGGACACAACCTCGCGCAGCACCGTTACCGGGTCAATCAAGTGCTCCAGCGTATGAGAAAAGCGCACGATATCCACCGAAGCGTCCGCCAACAGCGCCAGTTGATCCGGCCGTATCATCTCGACGCTTTCTCCCGATGTGGCGAATGCCTCCTGTGCGTAGTCCACACCGATCGCCCGCCGGTAGCCGCTCTTCTTCGCTTCCTGCAGAAAGACGGGATAGGAGCAGCCGTAGTCCACGATGGCGCAGTCGGCGGCCTTCATCCCGACACGCTGCAGCAGATCCGCCGCATGCCCGCGGTAATACTGGCGCGCCTCGGCTTGGATGGTGTCCTGCTGGTGCGTGCCGGTGTACTGCTTCTGGTAATACTCGGCCAGGTAGTCCAGAGTGGGCATTTCGGTCCACCAGATGTGGCGGCATCCGGCACAAACCTGCAGCGGGCGGCGGTTCGGAATGGGGAAGGGTAGGGTTTGGCGAGACTCACAAATCGGGCACATATGCAGCAAATCTAAAGAATATCGCGACAAAGCTACCGTTCGGCCCAGCCCTGCGCTTCCTCAGGATGCCGCACGGGATGATCTTCGATGGATTCCAGATGGGATTCCACTTCCACGGCGAAGTCCAAGCGGTCGGCCAGAAGCTCTTCAAACTGCGTTGCGAGTTCATGGGCGTCGCCAATGGGCGTGGCCTTGGGAAACAACAGGTGCAGGCTGACAATGACATGCTGGCCGGTATCGCGGAAGCGCAACCGGTGATAGTCGATGCCCAACTCGCCGGCCGTGTGGTCCACTGCCGCAGCCACGCGGGCCGCGCGGTCCGGATCCGGCAGGTCTAAGAGTCCACGTACCGACGTTCGGATGAGCACGAAAGCCGACCAGATGATGTTCAAGGCCACCGCTATGGCAATGAGCGGGTCGAACGGTCTCCATCCGGTGATCAACACCAGCAGGAGGCCTGCAACGACGCCGAAGCTGGTCCAGCTATCGGTGAGCACATGCTTGCCGTTCGCCACCAGGATCAGCGATTGCGTCCGCTCGCCGGTGCGCACCAGGTACCACCCCAGTGCGAGGTTGATCAGCGAAGCACCGAAGGTGATCAGCGTGCCGAGCCCCAGTTGCTCAAACTGCAGCCCCGCACGCCACTTGTCAATGGCCGCGGCAATAATCCAGATGGCGGCGATGAAGATCATGCCCCCTTCGAAGCCGGCAGAGAAGAACGTGATCCGCTCGTATCCGTACGGTGATCGCGCCCCCGCCGGTTTCTGGCTCAGCCAGAGGCTGAACGCTGCGAACGCCACGGCAACCACGTGAATCACTGACTCCGCCGCATCGCTCAAGATTGCAGCCGACCCGGTCAGATGATAAGCGGTCACCTTCCCGGCCAGCATAAACAGACCGACTACCAGCGACAGCTTCATCGCCAGACTGCGGTCACGAATTTCCGAAGCAGAGGGGCCCTTCAGGCCGTTCACAGTCTCATTGTGCCATCTTGAGGGGATGAGGATTCTCGCTGGGCTTCTGGCATGGGTGATGAGTGCGGCCGCACTGGCGGCGCCCCCCGCAACACCGAAACTTCCGCCTCTTCGGGAACAGGCCGCGTTACAGCAGGAGTGGCTGCGCCTGCGTTTGGAACGCCACCTCCCTGCCCTGATGCGCAAGCACAACGTGCAGATGTGGCTGGTGATCTGCCGCGAGTACAACGAAGATCCGGTGTTCTTCTCGCTGGTTTCGCCTACCATGCTGGCGGCGAGGCGCCGGACGATTTACGTTTTCTACGATCGCGGGCCGGACAAGGGTGTCGAAAGACTGGCACTGGGCGGCGGCTCCAATGGCGGCCTCTACACCGTGTACCGCGACCCTGACGCTGGCGATCGCGAGATCTACGGCGAGTCCCAGTGGATTACGTTGAAGAAACTGGTCGCGGAGCGCAATCCCACAACCATCGCCGTCAACATCTCCCAGACACACGCGTTCTCCGACGGCCTTTCCGCCGGCGAGCGCGAGAAGTTGGAAGCCGCGCTTGGCCCTGAGTTGCAGCGGCGGCTGTTTCGGGCCGAGAACCTGGCGTTGGAGTACATCGAACTGCGCCTGCCGGAGATGATGCCCACCTACCGACAGATGATGGAGGTGGTCCATCATCTGATCGCACGGGCCTTTTCGAACGAAGTCATCACGCCGGGCAAGACAACCAATCAGGATGTGGTGTGGTGGCTGCGGCAGCGCGTGGCCGAGCAGGGACTGGGCACGTGGTTTCATCCCTCGGTCCGGGTGCAGCGCGAAGCGATGGCCGGGGTGAACGTTCTGTCTGAAGAGGAACCAGTGATCATCCAGCGTGGCGACGTGCTGCACACCGATTTCGGCATCACCGCCCTGCGTCTGAACACCGATACACAGCACATGGGTTATGTTTTGAAGCGCGGCGAGACCAAACCGCCCGCCGGCATCCAGAAGGCATTGGAAGCCACGAACCGCATGCAGGATCTGCTGCTGGAACGGATGCGGCCGGGGCGCACCGGCAACCAAGTATTGACGGATTCTCTCCGCGCCATGCGGCAGGCCAAGATCAACGGGACAATCTACACGCATCCGATCGGCGATCACGGCCACGGCGCCGGCCCACTGATTGGCTTGTGGGACCGGCAGAACGGCGTACCGGGGAGGGGAGACGTTCCGTTGCTCGCCAACACCTGGTTCTCCATTGAGTTGTCGGCGCGCGTGCCCATTCCGGAGTGGGGCGGTAAGGAACTCTGGGTGGCCCAGGAGGAAGATGCCGAACTCGGCGAAGACGGCCGCATGCGCTGGATCCTGAAGCGGCAAACCGACTACCACCTGGTGAAGTAGAATGGGCGCAGCTATGGAACGCAGAGACTTCCTTTCCTTATCCGCGGCGGCACTGTTCCTTGATAAAAAGGCCCTGGCCGATACGCCGATGCCCACTGTCACCCTTGGCAAGAGCGGTTTGAAAGTATCGAAGTATTGCGTTGGCGGATTTCATATGGGCGTGAAGGGGGAAGCCGAAGGCATTCGCATCATCCATCGCGCCATGGACCTGGGCGTGACGTTCTTCGACAGCGCCCACAAGTATCACAACGGCAAGAGCGATGAGATCTACGGGAAGGCGCTAACCGGTGGCCGGCGCCAGAAGATCATCCTGATGTCGAAGGCACACCTGCGCGACAAGGCCAGCGCGATGCAGCAGTTGGAAGAAACGCTGAAGCGCATGAATACCGACTACCTGGATCTGTGGCAGTGTCACGAAGTCGCCAAGCACGAAGAGGTGGACAAGATCTTCGCTCCGGGTGGTTCGCTGGAGGCCTTCGTGCTTGCCAAGAAGCAGGGCAAGGTGCGGCACATCGGCTTCACGGGCCATCATGACCCCAGCGTGCACCAGCGACTGTTGGACGGCTTCGATGGTTGGGAGACCGTGCAGCATCCGGTGAACCTGGTGGACCCGCACTATCTCAGCTTCATTCATTCCGTGATGCCCAACATTCGCAAGAAGGGTTTGGGCCTGATCGGGATGAAGAGCAACGCCATCGGCGGCATTACGCAGCACAAGGTGGCCACCATCGAAGAGTGTCTGCGCTTTTCCTGGACGCATCCCATCGACACGCTGGTGTCTGGCGCCGAGACTGTAGAGCAGTTGGAGCAGAATGTCGCGGTCTGCAAGACGTTCAAGAAGATGGACCCCAATGAAATCAGTTCGCTGCTGGAGCGAACCAAGAAGGGGCCTATCGGTACGAAGGTAGAACGCTACAAGAAGCCTGAGTCCACGGCTTCGGGGTATCGCCCGCACGAGGATGGCGATCTCGACGCGTGATGGCGAATGCTTGATCATCGCCGCGGCGCAGATTGCCGCGGTGCCAGGCGATGTGCAGTCCAACATTTCCACACATCTGCGATTCGCACGCTGCGCTGCGATGCACGGTGTGCAGTTGCTGGTGTTCCCGGAGTTGTCCCTGACCGGCTACGAACTGGGACTCGCGCCAGGGCACGTTTTATCCGCGGACGATCCGGAGCTACGGCAACTGCGAGCCGTAGCTACGGAGTCCGGCATGGCGATTGTCGCTGGGGCGCCGGTGGCAGGCGATGGCGGCTGCCTACATATCGGGGCATTCCTGTTTCAGCCCGATGGCACGGCCGTCACCCATACCAAGGTTCACGTTCACTCGAGTGAGATGCCCCCGTTTACCGCCGGGCCGGGGGGGCCGCCGCAGCCCGTCGCAGGAACGCCCGTCGGGCTGGCCATCTGCGCTGATGCCAGCCATCCGGAACACGCCGCAGCCACGGTTGCCGCCGGCGCGCGGCTCTATGCCGTCGGCGTCTTTATCGAAGAAGAGGCATATGCCCGGAAGACCTCGCTGATCGCGGGCTACTCGCGGCAGTACCGCATTCCCGCGCTGATGGCCAACTATGCCGGTGTGACGGGAGGAGCGCCTTCAGCAGGAAAGAGTGCCATCTGGGCGGACGACGGATCCCTGGTGATTGCAGCGCCCGGCGCCGAGCCGGCGCTGGTAATCGCAGCCCGGCGCGACGACCGCTGGGCGCGGGCGATCAGTTCGCCGTAGCCTTTTCGGGCACCATCCACAGCAGCGCCGCCAGGCCGTATAGCCACACCGAGACAATCGGAAGCTTGTATCCGGCAATGGCGCCCATGGCGAACATCGCCACACTGGCCAGACCGCGCCAGTCCGCCCGCCAGGTTGCTGTGATCGCCAATTGCAGGATGTACTGCGACAACGCTACGCCCAGCAGCAGCACACCGAAGGACATGGCGGGCGCGGGCAGCAGCCGCACATCACCCAGCCAGTTCACGGCGAACGGAAACAGCGACACCCAGAACAGCCAGTGCAGATTCGCCCAGAAGATGGACGCATTGGCCCGCTCTATTCCCTGGAACGCGCGGTGGTGCAGCATCCAGGCGATGCCCAGGTAAAGGAAGCCCAGCACGTAGCTGAGCAGCACCGGTAATAGCGGCGTGAGAGCGGGCCATTCCGAGGCCGCCGGACGCCGCATGCCCAGCGCCATTACCCCCATTATCACAGCCACCACGGTGTCACTGAACGCCTCCAGACGCGATTTGCTCATTGGATGCGGCTCATCGTTACATTACCCTGTCGATCTCGTTCGCCAACTCTTCATACGTCATGCGCCCGGGGTGGTACATCCTCACCATGCCGGCTTTGTCGAGCAGCACCAGGGTGGGCGTTGTCGAGACACCATACGCCTGGAACGTCTCGACACTGATGGGCGCGGAGACATTCCCCAGTCCCGGATAAAACTCCTGGCGGATTCGCTGCATATAGGGCTTCTCCTGCGCGGGTGTTGCATCTTCCCCACCCGCGGCGTAGCCGTAGTACTGCGTGGGCGCGATCAGTTGCAGTCCTTTGGCCCCGTACCGGTCGCGCAGTTGTGCCAGAATCGGCCCCTGGTATTTGCAGTCCGCGCACCAGTGCGCCCAGAAGAACAGCAGCACGGGCTTGCCTTTGAGCGAAGCGATCGTGGGTGGCTTCGGCCCCAGCCATTCCCTCATTTCGATGGGCGGCGGCGGTTGGCCTTCCAGGCTGAGGAGGTGGATGTTCTTCTGGATGCGGGCCCGCATGGAGGTGGTGTGCCACTGCGCCAGTTCTTTCTTCAGGAACGCAATACCGGCCTCGCGTTTACCCATACCGGCCAGCGCCTGCCCCTGCACTTCGATGGTCGCGCCCAGGGCGATGGGCAGCCTGGGCTCCTCATCCAGTTTGCGCTTTTTCAGCAACTCCACGATGGTCTTCCGCGTCCCGGCGGCGTAGCTATCGGCCCTGGCATACTGTTTGGCCGCGAGCGCGGCGCGGCCCAGCCACGACTGCGCCTCCAGCATCTCCGGCGTAGTGCCATTCCGCTTCTGAAAATCGGTGATCAGCTTCTCGGCTGCGGGGAAGTCCCCTCTATTGAGTAACGCACGCACATCCGGCACCAGCGCGGCCCAGGCGCAGGAAGCCAGCACGAGGAGAGACAATAACCTCGACATCCCCACAGCATACCAGCGCGGCCGCCTATCGCAGCACCGGCCACAGGGATGCATGCCGGTCCGACCACTGCAATTCGCGCCCGGAGGCAGGCGCCACGCCGGGCCGGGCAATCATCCAGGAAGAAGCCTCCACGCCCAATGTGGCGTCCTTGCCGCGATCCACCCGCTGGGCATGATAGCCGATGCTCCGCAGCATGCCGCGCACCACGGGCTCCAGGTCGACGGTCAGATTCGAGATATGCACGGCAAGCACACCATCCCCCGCCAGATGGCGTTTGTAGATAGCCGCCGCTTCTCTGGTCAACAGGTGGATGGGTATGGCGTCCGAGGAAAACGCATCCAGCACCAGCACATCGAAGTTCGCATCGGGCTCGGCGGCCAGACGAAGCCTGGCGTCACCCAGCACCACTTCGACGCGAGCCTTCGACTCGGCCAGATAGGTGAAGTGCCGCCGCGCCAACTCCTCCACCTGCGCATTCAGCTCGTAAAAGCGAATCACAGTGCCAGGTGTCTGCTGGGCGGCCATGGTACCGGCGCCAAGCCCGATCACGCCGATGCGCAACGGCCGCTGCAACAGTTGTCGCTGCTGCGCCACAGCCTGCAAGGCACCGGACCCTGGTCCGTAGTAGGTGGTGGGTTCCTGGCGCCGCGGCGCATCCAGAAACTGGGTGCCGTGCGTGGTAGCGCCGTGTTCCAGTTTCCTCACGCCGTCGCGCTCGGTGACGCGCAGCACACCGTAGAAGCTGCGCTTGGCCTCCAACACGCGCGCGCCGCCAGCCGACGGAACCGTAACGATCACGGGCGTCACGATGGCCAGCAGCAGCCCCCCGGCCGCGGCAGAGAAGCCCTGCCGGCTATACAGCCCCCACATGGCAATCGACGCAACGCCCGCCAGCGCCAGCGGGAATTCGGCATAAGTGGTGAACAGCCGCGGAGCCACGATCGCCACCAACAGCCCACCCAGCGCGCCGCCAACGGCCAACGCGATGTAGTACGCGCCCGATGCCTCCGCCGCGGGCCTGCGACGCGCCAGTTCCCCATGGCAAATCCACAAGCCAACAAACAGCATCAGGCAGTAGGCACCCAAATGCACCAGAAATGGCGCCCGCATCCCCACCACCACCAGCACACAGCACACCGGAATCAACAGAGAAGCCATCCACGCCAGACTGTCCAGGTTGTATAACTGCGGCCGGTCGAACACCACGATGAAGCTGATCAGGTACAACGCCAGCGGCACCACCCACAGGAACGGCACCGACGCCACCTCCTGCGAAAGCTGGTTCGACGTGGCGCCTAATAACAACGTGCCGCAGGCCGACAACACCGGCCACCACCAATCCCATGCCCAGCCCCGCACACGCGCCTGCTCTTTGGGCACGCGCGCCGCCGCGAAGATCGACACTGCGGCGAACACCGCGAACGCGGCTCGCCACGCCTGTAATTGTGTCTCGATATCCAGCCACGGCTCAATCAGCCCGGGATATCCGAGCAAGGCCACCAGGGAGGCGGCATTAGACAGTGCGTAGAGCCGGTAGGGCGCCGGGCTGCCGCTCCATCGCTGCCACAAGGGTGACGTGGCCGCCAGCACCGCAAACGGCGCGCCAACGCTGGCCGCCAGCACCAATACCACTTCCCAATCCGGGTTGGCACGGTACCCCGACGCGATGGGATAGCCGCTGCCCAGCAGCGCCGCCAGCAGCACCGCAATGTGCAACCGGCGTACCGCCCAGCGCGCGTAGACGTACCCCAGAACCAGCGTGCACTGGAAGAACAGCAGCACCATGGTCCACACCGATGCCGCTCCGCCAAAGCCCGGCAGCAAGGCCTTCGTCACCATCGGCTGCACCACGAAGGCCAGGAATGCACCCGCGACAATCAGGAATCCGCGAACCAACTATCCAGTGTAGGTGGTCAGGCGTGGGTTTCCGCAGTTACCGGATGCGGCGGCACCCGATATTCCTCCACCGGAACAATGATCCATCCGATGATATACGCCAAGCCGATAGGCAGGAAGCCGGTGACGATGAAGATAGCCACCGCCAACAGCCGTAAGAAACTCACGTCCAGATCCAGGTACCGCGCCAACCCGGCGCACAGCCCCGCCATCATCTTGTCATTGCGCAACCGAAAGAACCGCCGCGGCGCGGCCGAACCCGGGGCGTAGCTATACATCCCCGTAGCTTTGCCGCAGTTGGAACAAAAGCGCGCCGAATCCGAGATGCTGGTGCCACAAGCGGTGCAGAACATGGTGAAAACTCCTTCATGTACCAATACGCAGAAAAAAATCGCAAAGTTCGCCGAACAAAAAACCCTTGCGTCACGTTTAGCAAAGTGATATCACTTTAGTAGCTATCCGATGTCACAAGGAGATCCTCACATGATTCGCGAACAAGAACGCCGATCCCTACCCGGTATCCCCGTTCTGCTCGTCCTGTTGCTGATTCTGGCGGGCTCGGTCTGGGCCTTCGTTTCCATCGTCAAAGACGTTCCTCGCTATGAACGCGGCCCACTTCTGGCGGCGCTGGCGGTTATTGACGCGGTGGACATTTTCCTGCTGTGCGGCCTGTTCACCGTGGCTCCGAACAAAGGCATTGTGCTGCAGTTGTTCGGAAAGTATTCCGGCACCGTGAAGCAGACGGGACTGCAATGGGCGAACCCGTTCTACAGCAAGCGCGCTGTCTCGCTACGCGTGCGCAACTTCGAAACGCAACACCTGAAGGTGAACGACCATGACGGCAACCCCATCGAGATTGCTGCGGTGGTGGTCTGGAAGGTGGTGGACACCGCCGAGGCCATCTTCGAAGTAGACAACTACGAGAACTATGTTCAGGTGCAGAGCGAATCGGCGCTACGCAACCTGGCTACCGCCTACGCGTATGACGCCCACGACGAGAAGACCGTGTCGCTTCGCGGCAGTACGCCGGAAGTCGCTCGGCACCTGCAGGCGGAGATCCAGGAACGGCTGTCAAAGGCCGGCGTGGAAGTGCTTGAGGCGCGCATCACGCACCTGGCATACGCTCCGGAGATCGCGGCCGCCATGCTGCAGCGGCAGCAGGCCGGTGCGATCATCGCCGCCCGCCAGAAGATTGTAGACGGAGCGGTTGGTATGGTGGAGATGGCGCTCGATCGCCTGGCTCACAACAACGTCGTGCAGTTGGATGAAGAGCGCAAGGCGGCGATGGTCTGCAACCTGCTGGTGGTCCTTTGTGGGGAACGCAGCACGCAGCCGGTGATCAACGCGGGCACCATCTATCACTAAACCAATACCCATGGAACGTAAGGGCTTTCTTCTACGCATGGACGCGGCAGTACTCGAAGCCATGAAGCGCTGGGCAGACGATGATCTGCGCAGCCTGAATGGCCAGATTGAGTACGTGCTGCGCCGTGCGTTGAAAGAAGCGGGGCGGGACGTGAAGAAGGGCGCCGCAGCGGAAGCCTCAGGGCAGAGCGAGGATTAGGTCGCGCACGAACTCGGCGCAGTACTGCCCGGCGATCCGTTCAAACCGCGGGTGCTCCCATTCGGTATCGCTGATGATGCGTATGGCCAGAAAGGGCACCTTGTGGGCCGCCGCCGCACCCGCCGCATAGGCGCTCTCCATGTCTTCGGAATCGGTGCCAAAGATCTTGTTCATGGCTTTCAGATAGTCCAGTTCGCGGTTGTATTGGAAAGCCGTGCCGACGTTGCCCCGATATACCTTTCCCTTGCTGTACGGCACCTTCTCCGCCTTCTCCATCAGGTACGGGTCCCCGGCGAAGTTCAAGTGGTCAGTGGGCTTGGCGGGATCGAAGCGGAAGGCATGGCCGCGCGGCTGCCATTTCTCCGGATGCACGCCCGCACCTTCTTCGGCGTGCTCCGTCTTGAAGGCGGCGTAGTCCGTGGTTTTCTCGCCGATAACGATATCCCAAAGCTTCACGCGCCGGCTATGGCCGCCCGCCGTGCCCTGGTTGATGATGCGCTTCGGCCGGAACTTCTGGATGCCGAGCACGGTGGAGGCGACGGCGTTGATGGAGCCCACATCGGTGCGGGAGATCACCACTTTCTGTTTGCCGATCCTGCCGGTCCAGAAGGTCCAGGTTTCGACCCGCACTTCCTTCTTGTTCTGGAGCGCCGCCAGCAGCGGGCCTAACTCCACGTCCAGCGCGCCCTGCACCAGCAAGTCGTAAGTAGCCGCGTGAAGAGACACGGCCAGCCAGAGCACCAGAGCTACGAATCGCATGCGCGCCCTATTCTCCTCCCAGATAGACGAAGCGGACTACAAACAGGGCAGCCAGTACATAGACGAGCCAGTTCACCTCATGCCCGCGTCCGCTGAACAGACGCAGCGCCGCGTAGGCGATAAAGCCCAGCGCCAAGCCATTGGCAATGCTGAAGGTCAGCGGAATACAGACTAGCGTGAGAAACGCGGGGATGGCAACCAGCGGGTCGCGCCAGTTGATCTCGCTGACATGCGACACCATCAGCGACCCGACCAGGATCAATGCCGGCGCGGTTGCCCCGGTTGGAATCGCGCCCAGGAACGGCGCCAACACGGCGGCCGCCAGGAACAGCAAGCCCGTTACGATGGCCGTGACACCCGAACGCCCGCCGGCCGCCACGCCCGACGCACTTTCGATGTAGCTCACCACCGTGGAGGTGCCCAGCAAGGACCCGAACATCGTCGCGAGGGAATCAGTAAGCAGAATGCGCTCCACGCGCGGGATGCGGTTCCCCTGGTCGAGCAGGCCGGCCTTCTTGGCAACGCCCACCAGCGTGCCTAGGTTATCGAACAGGTCGACAAACAGGAATACGAAGATGATCTCGACCAGCCCGATTTTCAGGGCGCCGGCGATGTCGAGTTGGAAGGCCGTGGCGGTGATGGCCGACAAGCCTTCGGTAGACGGCGCCAACTGGCTCAAGCCGGAGACGAAAGCAATCACCGACACCGCCGCGATGCCCACCAGGATGGCGAGATTGCTGCCTCTGGCCAGCAGAACGCCCATGATCAGAAGGCCGAGAATTGCCAAGGCCGCGGTGGCTTGCCGCAGATTGCCTAATGCCACCAGCGTTGCCGGATTGGCCACGACGATACCGGCGTTCTTCAATCCGATAAAGGCGATGAACAGCCCGATGCCTGCGGCAACAGCCGCGTACAGATCCGTCGGCAGCGCATTCAGAATCATCTGCCGCAGCCCGAGCACGGTCATCAGTAGGAACGCCAGGCCCGACAGGAACACCGCCCCCAACGCCACCTGCCACGACACGCCCATCCCCTTGACCACCGCATACGTGAAGTACGCGTTCAGCCCCATGCCCGGCGCCAGCGCGATGGGATACCGAGCCACGGCCCCCATTAGCAGCGATCCGAAGGCCGCCGAAAAGCACGTGGCAATGGTCGCCGCCGGGACAGGGATGCCAGCATCCTTCAGAATCGCCGGATTCACGAAGATGATGTACGCCATCGTCAGGAACGTCGTGAACCCGGCCAGGATCTCCGTGCGCCAGTTCGTCTTCAGCCGCTCAAACTCGAAGTAGGCGGCCAACCGCTGCCCGATTTGCATCAGGATCAGTATCGCTTACCCATCGCGTTAAAATGTGAGAATGTCCACCGCATCCGCCGCGCTTCTCACTCCCGAGACCATCGCCAAGTACGAACCGGTCATCGGCCTGGAAGTGCACGTCCAGTTGGCCACGCGCACCAAGATTTTCTGCGGCTGTCCCACCGGCTTCGGCGCGCCTCCCAACACCAACGTCTGCCCCGTCTGCCTGGGCCTGCCCGGCGCCTTGCCGGTGTTGAACCGCTCCGTGGTGGAAATGGCGGCGCAGGCCGGCATCGCGCTGAACTGCCGCGTGAATGGCTTCTCCCGCCTGGCCCGCAAGAACTACTTCTACCCCGATCTTCCCAAGGGCTACCAGATCTCCCAGTTCGACCAGCCGCTGGCCGAGCATGGCTACGTCGAAGTGGAAGTCAACGGCGAGATGAAGCGCTTCGGCGTCACCCGCGTTCACATCGAAGATGACGCCGGCAAAAGCATCCACGACGGCTTCAAGGATTCTGAACGCTACACCTACGTCGACCTGAACCGCTCCGGCACGCCGCTGATCGAAATCGTCAGCGAGCCCGATATGCGCAGTTCCGACGATGCCTACGCCTATCTCACGGCAATGAAACAGGTGATGCAGTTCATCGAAGTCTCCACCTGCGACATGGAAAAGGGCCACCTGCGCTGCGACGCCAACGTGTCCGTACGGCTGAAGGGCGCCCCGAAGTTCGGCACCAAGGCGGAGGTCAAGAACCTGAACTCATTCCGCTTCCTGAAGCTTGCCCTGGATCACGAGATTGAGCGCCAGATCGCTGTTATCGAGAGCGGTGGCCGCGTGATACAGGAAACGCGCCTCTACAATCCCGACTCCGGCGAAACGGTCAGCATGCGCAGTAAGGAAGAAGCCCACGACTACCGCTACTTCCCCGAACCCGATCTGGTTCCGGTGCGCATCAGCGACGAGTGGCGCGAAAAGATCCGCGCCTCCATGCCGGAACTGCCCGCAATCAAGAAGAAGCGCTTCACCGAAGTCTACGGATTGAAGGAGTACGACGCCAACGTGCTCACCGCCTCGCGCGACCTCTCCGAATACTACGAAGAAGCCGTCAAAGCCTCCACCGATCCGAAAGCGGTCGCCAACTGGGTTATGGGCGACCTGATGGGCCTGCTGAACGCCGAAGGCAAGGACATCACGCAGTCGCCGGTCAGCGCCAAGCATCTGGGCGAACTTGTGAAGATGATCACCAGCAACGAAATCAGCGGGGCAATTGCCAAGAAGATCTTCCCGAAGATGGTGGAGACCGGCGACGCGCCGGCCGTCATCAAGGAACGGGAAGGACTCTCCCAGATCAGCGATACGGGCGCGATTGAGAAGATCGTCGACGAAGTGATCGCCGGCAATCCGAAGCAGGTGGAACAGTACAGGGGCGGCAAGACGACGGTAATCGGCTTCCTGGTGGGCCAGGTGATGAAGGCGTCGAAGGGCCAGGCCGCGCCAGGTGTCGTGAACGAACTGCTTAAGAAGAAGCTGGGCTGATCCCGCGCGCCCGTTCGATTGCCAGAGCCGCCACATCGCGCAACTCGCGAATGCGGCTCTCCACTTCTCGTGCGTTTCCGGTCAGCGACTGCCAGCGGTTGCAGTACAGGCAGCCAATGACAGCGCCGTCGACAATCACCGGGCACAGCGCAAACTGCCCGGAGCCGAGTTCCCGGGCGAAGCCGGAGCGGTCAAATCGCGTTTCAGCCGGAGTGAAGGCAAATAGATCATGTTTGCGCAGGATGGCCAGCGCCACCGGCCCGCCCCGCAGAGACAAGGGGAACCGGAAACGGTCCAGCAGGATGTCGATGTTGTCACCCAGCCCCAGCCGGCCGTGAATCGTGTTGGTGAGGGGATCGACCAGGCCGAACAGTACCTGATCGAACGGGCCGCTGCGGAAAGCTTCCTCGAGCAGACCCATCAGAACTTCGTTCAGATCCCAGGTGGCCGATGCCATCTGCCGTTTCAACTGGGTCAGGGTGTCGGCGGGGTCGGCATTCTCGGCAGCAGGCGGTACGGGGGCGTCCTGCAACTCAGCTTCGGGCCGCGCCTTCATCGCCCCTTGCAACTGCCGCTCCAGCCGCAGCTCATCCACGGGAATCTGCAGCAGGCGCGCCGTCTCGCCCGTCTCAGCCAGAGACGTCTCCATCACCTTGTCGAGTTGTTGTTTCGACAGGCCCAGCGAGGCAGCGAAGGCCTCCCGCAAATCGGCAACGCGGCGGCGGCTGACCAGCGGATCGCTGCGATAAGTGCACTCGGTGAGTTGATGGCCGAAGGTCGACACCACCGGCAAGAACTCCTTGGCGTTCGGACTCAGCTTGACGGTGCCCGGCTGCACCTCGTTGGTCAGGCAATGACGTACGGTTTCCGGCAGGCCCCAGTGCTCGATCATCGACCGGCCCAGATCCTCGTACGTGAATCGCAGAACCTTGCGGCTGGCCAAGCGGTCCGGCAGGTGGCCCGCGGTCCGCTCCCCCAGAATGGCGGTGTAGTCCGTCGGGTAGTAGCAGGCAACCAGAACTTCGCCCAGGTTTCGGAACATGCCGCACAGGTAGGCCTCCTCCAGCCGCGGGTACTGCAGCGCATTGGCGCATTCCCGCGTGTGGTTGGCCGTCATCAAGCTCAGCAGCATCAGTTCCTTGAGGCTGGGTGATTTGTCCCGGAAGTGCTGGAACAGCATGATGCCCGCGGCCAGATCCCGAATCCCGTGCATCCCTAACAACGATGCCGCGTGAGAAACGCTGAGGATAGGACGCCCGGACCGGTTGTAGAGCGGCGAATTGGCCGTACGCAGCAGCTTCAGCGATACGCTGACTTCGCGCATGATGATGCCGGTGACATGGCGGATGGAGGTGGAATCGTCGCCAGTGCAGCGTAGAATCTGCTGGATGTGTTCGTTGAAGGCAGGCAGATCCGGACGCGCGAGCAGATCCTTCAGCCGCCGCTGCAACGCCTCCTCGGCGCTTTCCGAGGGGCGGGCCGATGCCCGGGGCGCGGCGGGCGCTTTGTATCTCGGCGGAATGGGCAGGGGCCGCGTCATGGGTGTACGTGCCGGACCGAACGGTAAGCCTACTCAGTCACATCGGCTCGGGCGACAGCAGTTTGAACGAATCGTTACTATTCGATGCCAGGTACCGGATCGGCCTACCGTCTGCGTCTCACCGGTAGTGGGCGCCGGTAAGTGGTCCTAAAAGTGCTTCGCAGTGTATCCGTCCACTTGCCTCTCGCCGATGACATAATAAGGCAGAATCAAAATGCAACAGGGACAACGCGAGCCTGTTCGTCGCCCCGCGCAGCGGCTGTACAGGTTTCGCGCGTGAAGGAGGTCTGGCCTACTTTGGGGTTACTTGTTGGAGCGATTAAGGAAACCTACCCCGGTGAGCGCAGGGTAGCGATCACGCCGAAGTCGATCGATCTGCTCACCAAGATGGGCGTTGGCGTCATCATCGAGAAAAACGCCGGCATCTCCGCCGGCTTCCCGGACGCCGACTTCGAAGCGCGCGGCGCGCAAATGGAGCCAAATGCCGATGCCGTGCGGCAGAAGGCCCATGTCTTGCTCACCGTCCGCATTCCGGATCCTCAGTTTCTGCGCCCGGAGCAGGTGGTGATCGGCTTTGCCGACCCGCTTTCGGACCCGAAGGGCGCCGCCGCGGTCGCCGCATCGGGCGCGACGCTGTTTGCCATGGAACTGGTGCCGCGCATTACGCGCGCGCAGTCCATGGATGCGCTCTCCTCCATGGCTTCCATTGCGGGATATAAGGCCGTCATCCTGGCGGCGGAAGCCCTCCCCCGCATGTTCCCGATGATGATGACCGCGGCCGGCACCATCCCGGCGGCCCGGATCCTGGTGCTGGGTGCGGGCGTGGCCGGACTGCAGGCCATCGCGACGGCCCGGCGCCTGGGCGGGGTCGTCATGGGCTACGACGTGCGCTCCGCGGTGAAGGAACAGATTGAGTCACTGGGCGCGAAGTTCCTGGAGATTCGGATCGACGGCAGTGGAGAAGGCGAGGGCGGCTACGCCAGGCAACTCACCGACGCCCAGATCCGGAGCCAGCGCGAACAGATGGCCAATGCTCTCCGCGAACAGGATGTCGTCATTACCACCGCCGCGGTGCCCGGCCGCAAGGCGCCGATCCTTCTAACGAAGGAGATGGTGCAGGCCATGCCTCCCGGCTCGGTGGTTGTCGATATCGCCGCCGAACGCGGCGGCAATTGCGAACTCACCAAGACAGGCGAGACCATCGAAGCCCATGGCGTGACCATCATCGGGCCGGTGAACCTGCCCTCTTCGGTGCCCTATCACGCCAGCCAGATGTATGCACGGAATCTGGTCACCTTCCTCAAACTCCTGGTGAACAAAGAGAAGGCGCTGCAGATCGATACCAATGATGAAGTGGTGCGTGAGTCGCTTGTGACGCAGGGCGGCAAGGTGGTGCATCCGAAAGTGGCGGCGCTGTTAGGTACGGAGGTGGGTGCATGAGCACCGAAATCGAACTGAGCATTTACGTGTTCCTGCTGGCCGGCTTTCTCGGCCTGGAACTGGTGCAGCGTGTGTCACCGCTGCTGCATACCCCGCTGATGTCGCTCACCAACGCCATCTCGGCGATTTCGGTAGTGGGCGCCATCCTGATCACGGGTGCTGGCGACGCCACGATGCTGAGCAAAGTGCTGGGGGTGGTGGCCGTGACGTGTTCCACCATCAATATCGTCGCCGGATTCCTCATCACCGATCGCATGCTCAAGATGTTCAAGAAAGAGAAGAAAGAAGCGAAATGACGATCGCGGATCTCTGGCAACCCGCCTACCTGATTGCCGCAGTACTGATCATCCTGTCCATCAAGTGGCTGAATTCGCCGGCAACGGCACGGCGCGGCGTGCAGGCCGGCCAGATCGGTATGTTGTGCGCCGTCATCGGCACCCTGCTTCGCCACGAAGTGGTCAGCTTCGAATGGATTGCGCTCGGCTTGGTGCTGGGCGCCGGTATTGGCGCGCCGCTCGCCTACCTGATGCCGATGACGGCTCTGCCGCAGTTGACGGCGTTGTCACATGCCTTTGGGGCCTTTGCCGCCGCCCTGGTGGGCACGGCTGAGTACTATCACAAAGTTCCCACGGGCTTTCCGATGGCGGCCCTGGTCATCGAAACGCTGCTCGGTTACCTGACCTTCACGGCCAGCATCATGGCGTTCGGCAAGCTGCAGGAATTGGTGCCGACACGTCCCATGACCTACCCCGGCCAGAACTTCGTGAACCTCGTCCTGCTGGGTGTCGCCATTGTACTGGGCGGCTGGGTCACCATCGGCGGAGCGCCGGTGTGGGCGTTCCCCGTCTTTTCTGGGCTTTCGCTGCTGTTCGGCGTACTCCTGATTCTGCCGATCGGCGGCGGAGACATGCCCACGGTCATCGCACTGCTGAATTCGTACGCCGGCATGGCCGCCGCGGCAATGGGCTTTGCGCTGAACAACAAGCTGTTAATCATCGCCGGCGCGCTGAATGCCGCCTCCGGCTTCATCCTTTCGGTGATCATGTGTAAGGCCATGAACCGCTCGTTCACCAACGTGCTGTTTGGGGCCTTCGGACAGGTGCAGGCCGGAGCAGCCGCGGGTAAGGTGGATGCCAAGCCCGTTCGCAGCGCCAGCGCGGAGGATGCGGCCTCGATCCTGGCCGGGTCTCGCAAGGTGATCGTGGTGCCGGGCTACGGCATGGCCGTGGCGCAGGCGCAGCATAAGATCCGCGAACTCACCGACATGCTGGTGAAACGCGGCGTCGACGTGCAGTTCGCCATCCACCCGGTGGCCGGCCGCATGCCGGGCCATATGAACGTGCTGCTGGCCGAAGCCGACATCGCCTATGACCGGCTGCACGAGATGGAAGAGATCAACTCCGATTTCGGCGAAGCCGACGTCGCCCTGGTGGTTGGTGCGAATGACGTGGTCAACCCCGCCGCCCGCCACGATACCGCCAGCCCCATCTACGGCATGCCGATCCTGGATGTCGACAAGGCGCATACCGTGATGGTGATCAAGCGCAGCCTGAATCCGGGCTTTGCCGGCATTGATAACGAGCTCTACTACCATGACCGTACGCTGATGCTGTTTGGCGACGCCAAGCAGTTTGTGGCGGATATCGTGAAGGAGTTGCCGAAGGCCGCCTGAGACATCCGTGTACTACGACGCTACGCTGAAGAAGCTGTTCCGGCGTCCTCCGGACCGGCTTCTGGCCTACGCGCTGGGCGCTCCCGTCGTCATCCGGCGAGCCCTGCCGACCGAGCAGATTGTCATCGAGAAGGTTCATCCGGATCTGCTTCTGGAAACGGAAGACGGGCGGATCCTGCATGTCGAGTTGCAGGGCTACCCGAAAGGCAACTTCGCCTGCCGCAATCTCGTTTACTACGCGCTGGTGCTGCGCGATTACGATCGGCCTCCTAAGCAGATCGTATTCTGGGTTGGCGACGGGAAGGTGGGAGTGCAGGACGGTCTCAGCCATGAGCCCGACCTCAGCTATCACTACCACGTCATTGATGTGCGGCAGATGGATCCCGCCTTTCTGTTGGAAGGTTCCGATCCGTCCGAGTGGGTCTTTGCGGTCCTCTGCAAACTGGCGGATCCGCAACGGGGTATTGCCGAAATCCTGCGGAGGCTTTATACCTTGCCACCGGATGAACGGCGGGAAGGAATCGTCCAACTCCTGATATTATCGGGATTGAGAGGTTTGAAGGCGGTCGTGCAGACCGAGGTGAGACGCATGCCGATCAGCATCGATATTCACGAGAATGAGTTCCTTGAGGAGATCTTCCAGGAAGGCCGTCAGGAAGGCCACCGCGAAGCTGCGCGCCAACTCCTGCTTTCCCTGCTGAACGAGAAGTTCGGCTCCGTTCCCGAGAACATCGTCGCGCTCACGGCGAACGCCGAACCCGCCCAACTCGACCGCTGGACCCGCCGCATCCTCAGCGCCTCCACGATCGACCAAGTCTTCGAATCTTAGGATCGACGGCGCTGTCGCCACTCCCCGGCGCCGATTTCCCATATCTCCGTCAACAGCCGGCCGGAAACGTACTCCCGCACATCTGTACCGATCACCCGCATTCCCTGCCTTTCCGAGATCCTCCTCGACGCGATATTCTCCGCCGCTTTCGGCACGCGCAGCAGCGGTTGCCGCAAGGTGTCGAACCAGAAGTCGGTAACGGGCTCACACGCCTCACTCATCAACCCCTGCCCATGCCACGGCGCCCCGAGCCAGAAACCGCGGTTGTTATCGCCGCCCTGCTTCAGGCTGATCATGCCGATCAGCCGCTGCTGCTCGCTCTTCAGCCGCAGGGTCCAGTGCCACTCCTCGCCCCGTGCCATCGCCGGCAAAGCGGCCTGTTCCAGATAAATGCGAGCCCCATCCGGCGGATAGGGCCAGGGGACGGTAGCCATCAAATAGCGCACCACCTCCCAGTCTGGAAACAACTCTTGAATCGCCGCGGCATCGGCCAGTTCCAGGGGCCGCAGCCGCAGGCGCGGAGTCTCAAATTCAGGTGCGGATACCACTGCCGCCAGCATACGTCATCCTTTATTCACGCCGCCGGAGTACCCTAAGGTGTATGAGCGATACTCCCCGGCAGTCTCTCGCCAAGTGGTTGGTCCTGGCCATCTTCGTCGCGGCCTTCACCTTCCGCGCCTTCTCCAATTACCAGGGCAACAACCCGCGGAACGACTTCCACTTTTCCATCATCGGCGACCGCACCGGCGGCGCACAGCCCCAGATCTTCGGCCGCGTTTGGCGGGAAGTTGACCTGCTTCGCCCCGACTTCGTGCTGAACGTAGGCGACACCATCGAAGGGGGACGGGATGAGCGCGCCGCCGCCGAGTGGGCCGAAATGAAGACCCTGTTCCAGCGCTATGGCCGCTACCCGCTCTACTACACTGCCGGTAATCATGACATCTGGTCGAAGGCGTCGGAAGACCTCTATGTCAAGGAGACCGGCTTCAAGCCCTATTACAGCTTCAACTACCAGGACGCGCATTTCACCGTGCTCGACAACAGCCGCACCAACGGCATGCCGGAGGATCAGCTGCAATTCCTGGAAGAAGACCTGAAGGCCAACGCCGGCAAGAATCCGAAGATCGTCGTCTTCCACCGCGACTACTGGATCCGCCTGCTCCGCGCCGGCGACACCAGCTTCCCACTACACCAGATGGTGAAGAAGTACGGGGTGCAACATGTGATCAGCGGCCACGGTCACCGCTTCGTGCGCATCATCCGCGATGGCGTCACTTACATGGAAGTCGGCAGTTCCGGCGGCACCATGGCTGCCGGTTGGAAACGAGGCGAGGGATTCAAAGAGGGCTGGTTTTATCATCACGTCTGGGGACGTGTGAAGGACGGCCGAGTCACGTTCACCGTCAAGGAGTTGGACGGCACCTTCGGCAAGGGCC
>JAEUQF010000337.1 GCA_016789745.1 Bryobacterales bacterium | reverse complement strand
CTTTGAGTCCGGAACTGAGTTTGTATTCGCTGATCGCGACTTCCGCCGCGGGCTTGCCATTCTGGACAACTTTCACGGCATGTGGAAGTTTCAATCCGCCGGCGTCCTTGAAGTCGCTGTAAGTGGCTTCGACGGTTTGGCCGTCCGCGGAGCGGTAGTTGGCCTTGGCTGGGAGGCCGTCGACGCCAAGGGTCAACTGGATCTGGCTCCCGTTCTTATCGCGAATCTCGAAGGAATTGGGGCCCGTGGCGTTGACGGTGCGATTGGGGTTGCGGTCACTAAGCCACAACGAGGTGTGCTGGCGGAAGATTTCGTCCTGGGCCTGCTTGGCGAACTGGGGTGGGAGAGGCATCATGCCCTGGGGGCTGGAGAGCCAGCCGCCGCCCTGTCCGTCGGAGTAAACGATGATCTTGCCGAAAGGCAGCACCTGTTCGAGACGAACGTGGTTGCCCAGGTACTGCGAGGTCTGGCTGATCTTAGCCCCCTGCATGGCGGCGACCGTGACTTGGCCGATGACGGTGTAGTCTTTGACGGCGGCGAGCTTCTCGGCCCCGCCGACGGCCTGCTGCAGGGCCTGCAGCATCTGCTTGCCGCGGGCCAACGACTGGGGATCGACCTTGGCTTCCGCCTGTTTCGGTTGGGGGATGGTGAGGTCAATCTTGGACATGGGCAGGTTGAGGGCGGTGAGCGGGGTCTTGAGGTCGGAGCTCTTGGTGGCAGCGACGAAGACGAACTTATCGGGCTGGAGATACTGCTTTGCGACGCGGAGGACGTCGGCCTTGGTCACGGCGGCGACGGCCTTCTGGTACTGGTAGATGAAGTCGCGGGGATAGCCGTGGTAGTCGTAGAGAACCACTTGGTTGAGGACCTTGCCCGGGGTGTCGAAGCGGAACACGAAGCTGTTGAGGATGGTCTCCTTGGCGATGCGAAGTTCTTCGTCGGTGACTTCGGTGGTGCGGATGCGGTTCACCTCGTCGAGGATGACTTTGATGGCATCGACGGTGGATTCCACCTTGGTGCTGCCGCCGATGGTGAAGGTGCCAGGGTGATTGTAGTTCGCGCCCCAACTGGCGGAAACGCCATAGGCGAGGCCGAGATCGCTGCGAACCTTCTGCATGAGGCGGCTGGAGAAGCCGCCACCGCCGAGGATATCGGACATGACATCAAGGGCGGGGTAATCCTTGTCCTTCAAGAGTCCGCCGAGGTGGCCGATGCGGAAGGTCGTCTGGTTGACTTCGGGGCGCTCGGCGACGTACATGCCGGGCTTGGGCTGGAAGTCGACGGGAGGCAACGCGGGAACAGGCGGCTGTTTGGGCGTCCAGTTGGCGAACAGCTTTTCGAGCTTGGCCTTCATCTCGTCGGCCTTAAAGTCGCCCTGGACGGCCAGGAGGATGTTTTCGGGGAAGAAGTAGCGCTTGTGGAAGGCGATCAGATCCTCGCGCTTGATGCGATCGAGGTGCTCAATTTCCGTCTGCCGGCCCCAGGGGGTTTGAGGACCGTAGAGCAGACGGCTGAACTCGCGGCTGGCAACGGCTCCGGGCTGGTCATTGCGGCGGAGCAGGGCGCCGCGCATGCGTTCGAGCGAGAGATCGACCTTGTCCTGGCGGAAGGCGGGTTCCACGAGAAAGTCGCGGAAGACGCCGAGGACGGTGTCGGTATGTTCGGCAAGAGTGCTAAAGCTGACCGAGCCGCTGGTTTCGCCAATGCCGGATTCGACCGAGGCCGCAATGCTTTCGAGCAGTTCATTCACCTGGTCGGGATTGCGGTTGGCAGTGCCGCCGCCGCGCATGGTGTCACTGAAGATGTCGGAGAGGCCGACTTTGTCGGCGGGGTCAAAAATATTGCCGGTGCGGATGAGCGTGTAGCCACGGACCAGCGGCAACTCGTGGTTTTCGACCAGGAATACCCGCATGCCGTTGGAGAGTTTGAACTCGGCGATTTCGGGCAGCTTGAGCTGCTTGAGCGGGGGGAACTTGAGGTCCTTGGGAGACCGGGCGAGCGACGCCGCAGGGGTAGCAGCCTTTTTGGGAGCCGCCGCGGGTTGAGCCAGCGCGGTGGCGGCGGCCAGGAGGAAAACGGGGATGAGTCTCACTTGCTCTCCTTTTTCGCGACGGGCTTGGTGGTGACGACGGTTCGGCCGGCCTCGACAAAGTACTGTTTGGCGACGCGTTGCACATCTTCGGCCGTGACCTTGTCAATGTCTTCGAGGTCTGTGAAGAGGTTCTTCCAACTGCCGCGAAGAACGTGATTGACGGCAAGGTTCTGTGCCATGCCCATGTTGCTGTCCAGGCCGCGAATCAGGGAGGCACGGAGCTGCGTCTTCTGCCGTTGCAGCACAGCGGCATCGAGCGGCTTATTCTTCACCTCTTCGAGGATTTCGTAGATGGCCTTTTCATTCTCTTCAATGGTTTTCCCGGCGCCGGGCACGGAGATGAGCAGGAAGAGGCCGGGATACTTGTCGCTGGGGAAGTTGGCGCCGGCCTGCGTGATCAGGGCGAGGCGCTTTTCTTCCACCATCTTCTTATAAAGGATGCCGGTGCGGCCGCTAGACAGGGCTCCGGCGAGGACGGAAAGGGCGGCGTCATCCGGATGATTGGTTTCGGGACGCTTGTAGCCGATGTAAACCATCGGCTGGCTCTCGGTTTCGACGGTGGCGCGCCGTTCCCCATACTGCGCCATTTCCTTGGTGATGACACGCGGGGGCGTGGGGCCGGATTTGAGACCGGAGAAGTACTGGTCCGCGAGGCGTTTGATTTCTTTGGGATCGACGTCGCCGGAGAGCACCATCACCATGTTGGAGGGCACATAATGCTGCCGGAAGAAGGCGGTGCTGTCCTTGGCGCGGAGGTTCTCGATATCGCTGGCCCAACCGATGATGGTGTGCATAGGATGGGCGGGGAAGGCGATACCAAGCATGGTCTCCATCATCTTGCCCTGGACGCTGGATTCCATGCGCATGCGGCGCTCTTCGCGGACCACATCGCGTTCTTTGTAGAACTCGCGCATGATGGGCTCTTTGAAGACCTGCGAGGTGAGCAGGAACCAGAGTTCGACGCGGTTTGCCGGTAGCGAGTAGAAGTAGTTGGTGTAGTCGATGCTGGTGCTGGCGTTCATGCCGACGCCGCCGTTTTGGTCGATGATTTTCGAGTAGGCTTCTTTTTCGACGTAGCTGTTGGCCTTCTCGATGGCGGCTTTGAGTTCGGCGGTGAGTTTTTCGATGACGGCTTTGTCGCCGCGCGGGCCTTTGTTCGTTTCCGAGTCGATCTTGTCGTAGATGGCTTCGATCTGTGCCAGCGTCTTGCTCTCTTCGGGCCAGTTCTTGGTTCCGAGGGTTTCCGTGCCCTTGAAGGCCATGTGTTCGAGCATGTGGGCGAGGCCCGTGCGGCCGGCCTGGTCATTGGCGGCACCGACATTGACGAGGGTGACCATGGAGACGACAGGAGCGTTGGGACGCTGCAGCACAATGAAGTGCAGGCCGTTGCCGAGGGTGAACTCGGTTACTTTTTTCTCGAAGTCCTGGAGGTTTTGTGCGCCCAGGGTTGCGCAGGTAAACAGGAAGGTGACGACGCCTCCCAGCCAGCGTTTTCGCATACGATTATTGTAGACGCGGCGGGACGCGGGTACGCTACGCCGGGGTTTACAAGGAGTTTTGGGGTGACCGAGCAGGAGTATCTCACGTTGCGCCATGAGGGTTTGGCGCCGGAGTATCGGGATGGGGAGGTGGTGGAACGCTACGGGGATGACTTTAGCCACGGCAGTATGCGGGCCACACTTGCGGGTTTGCCGCTGCCCGGTTATGGCGCGATGAGCCAAAGCATACGGCTGCGCCCCGGGCGTTGGGTGGTGGCGGACCTTGCGGTCTACTATCCCGATGAACCGGCGGAAGACTATCCAACGACGACGCCCTTTCTGGTGATCGAGGTGCTCGCTCGCCAGGACCGGATGATGGAGGTATTGAGCAAACTGGCGGAGTATCGCGAGTTTGGCGTGACGCATGTGTGGCTGGCGGATCCACCGGGCAGGAAGCTCTACGTCATGGAGTCCGAATTTCGCCAGGTAACAACCTGGCAGATTCAACAGCCTCCGCTGCGGATCTCCGCCGAAGACGTTTTCGACTCGTAGCTACTGTTTCAATTTCTCCAGAGCCACCGCGGTACAGGCTTCGGCGCCGCGCTGGAAGCCGGACCGGAACGCATCACGGCGGGTTTGCCAGGAGGGGTGGGAACCCGGAACTTTGCCGTGCGGTTCGCCAACGGACATCAGTGTCTTTTCGGCCACGTCGAGGTCGGCTTTGGATGCCAGGCCGGTGCCGATGGCAGTGCGGGTGATGGCTCCCGCCAGGCAATCGGCCATGCGCTCTTCGGCGTAGCCGGAGGCGCGGGCGGCGGGGAGCCTGGCGAAGATGGCGTGCCCCCATTCATGAGCCAGGACGACAATCGGCGCGTATTCGCCGATGGTCTGGCGCAGGTGATCGAGAAATTCGGGATCGTAGTAGATGCTGTGGTCCTTTACGCAGTAGGCGGCGTTGCCGGACCGCGTAGGGCCGCAGAGGGTTTTTTGCGATTTCTCGATGGCGATGAACGCGGGTTCGGCGGCTTGGGTGCCGACCATGGCCCGCCAGGCCGCCGGGAATAACTTGCCGACCACCGCTACCCGTCCGGCATCCCAGGCAAACAGCAGACACACGACGGGCAGCAGCATGTCGGGATGGACGAACGCGGCGGGATTTGGTTACGTTACGTCAGGCGCGCTGGGCGATGAGGGTGGAGGCGAGCCGATTGGTGGCCATCTTCGCGGCCAGGCGCATGGCGGCTTTCATGCTGTCGGCATCGGCGATGCCTTTGCCGGCGATGTCGAAGGCGGTGCCGTGGTCCACCGAGGTGCGGATGATGGGGATGCCGATGGAGACGTTGACGGTGTGTTCGAAGTCGACGAGTTTGGCAGGGATGTGGCCCTGGTCGTGGTACATGGCGATGACCACGTCGTAGCCGCCGCGGACCGCTTTGAGGAAGACCGTGTCTCCGGGGATGGGGCCTTCCACGTTGATGCCCTGGGCGCGGGCGCGCTTGACGGCCGGGGCGATGAACTCTTCATCGTCGGAGCCGAACAGGCCGTGCTCGCCGGCATGGGGATTGAGGCCGCAGACGGCAACGCGGGGCTGGTCGTAGCCGATCCAGCGGGTGGCTTCTTCGGCCAGCAGGATGGTCTGGAGGATGCGATCGGGGTTGAGTTCGCAGGCCTGGCGCAGGGAGACATGGGTGGTGACGTGGGCGACGCGGAGGCGGTCGTTCACCAGCAGCATGCGGGAATCGGAATTGCCGCAGAGTTCGGCGATGTATTCGGTGTGGCCGCTGAAGTGGATGCCGGACATGGCGACGGCTTCTTTGTTGAGGGGCGCGGTGACCATGGCATCGGCCTTCTTTTCCAGGCACATGAGGGTGGCTAGGCGAACGTACTCCAGACCGGCTTTACCGCACTGCGCGCTGAGGGCGCCGAACTGGAAGGCGGCGGGGTTGAGGGCGCGTGGGTCGTGCCAGGTGATGCTGGGGTCGGCGGTGAGGGTGGCGAGCAGCGGAGCGTCGGAACGTTCGAGCGGGAGTTTGTCGCCGACGACGATCCAGTCGCCGAGGGCGCGGACTTCGGGATCAGCGAGGGCTTTCAGAACGACTTCCGGGCCGATGCCGGCGGGGTCTCCCATGGTTAATGCGATGCGCGAACGGGGGGTCAAACGGGCCTCCTCAGAAAGTGGACTGCTTCTATTAGAGTATCCGGTTGGCCGAAGCCTCCGGCTTTGGTGGCTACGGGTTTGCCGTGGGCGGCGCCGCCTACCCAGGTTCCGTAGGGGACGCCTCTGGCGGCTTCGCCTTGGATGCGGATGCCCTTGGCGTTTAGGAATTTGGCTACGGCTCTTGCGGTGTCGCCTCCGCAGATGAGAAGGGCGTCGTAGGGGAGGATGGTGGCGAGGAGGGTGCGGTTGGACTGGTCGTTGCGGTCTAGCGGGAGGATGTCTGGGGGGGCGGGGGTGGATTTTAGATGGGTGAGCTGGGCTTTTGTGGTTGGGTTGTTGGAGCCGGCGATGATGACGAGTTTGGGGGCGATCTGGGGATCGCCCGCGGGTCTGGGGACCCGCCCCCCAACAGACAAGGCAAGGGCTTCGGCTAGGGCTCCGGCGCCGGCTACCACGTGGCGGCCCGGCGTGGCCAGTAGGTCGGATACGATTTGGTCGAGGTCTTGGACGGCGGTACAGTCGGCGACGCGATAGCCTTCGGTTAGGCCTTGCTCGCGCAGGATGGTGGGCAGGTGCTTGGATGTGGGTTCACCGTGGAGGTAGAGAACGCCGTCCTTCATGGTGCGGCCCATCACGGGGTGGGAAGGGATGATGAGCACTTCCCTGCCCCCGGCGGCGTCGCGAACGGCCTTGATCTCGGGGCCCAGATTGCCGTGGAGGGTGGAATCGAGTTTCTTGAAGAGGTGACCCTTGGCTTTGCTGGCGACGCTGTAGACGCGGCGGTAGGCCTCTTCCGGCGACACGTGGCGGCTGGCCGTTTCCATCACCGGCACGTCGCAGGGCTCGGCGGCAGCGTTCGGATGCAGCCAGATGATGGACGAGTAGCCGCGTTGGGCGAATGCGGCGGCGCAATCGGCGGCGCCGGTGAGGTCATCGGCGATGATGGTCCAGTCGAGCATTACTGGCCGCCGGTGGCAGATGCGGGCGTTGCGGGCGCGGCACCTGGGCGGTCGTTGTAATGCATGAGGGCATTGAACAGCATCGGGAACTCGCCGTGGTTCTGCCAGCGATAGCAGGGATTGGTGGCGAAGATGAGGATGCGACCGCTGCCGGCAGGTACGTCGACGATGGCGGCTTTGTCCTTCAGTTCGGCCATGCCCCGGATGTGGCCGCTGAGCAGGGCACGGTCGGTGCCGGTGTAGCGGAGCAGGACTTGGCCTTTGTCGAGATCCGGCAAGTTCAGGATAGGGCCGTTGGCGTAGCGGACGGGCAGCGTCTTCGCGTCGCCATAACCGTAGAAGAGTGGATGATCCGCGCGAAGAATCTGCGTTTCGACAATCGGGCCGGGAGCGTAGAAGGCGGGCGAGGGGCGTGACGCCTGCACGCGCAGGGCGAGACCGAAATCAGGTGCGAAGTAACTGGCGCCGCCTAACGTGATGAGCGTGCCGCCGGCTTGTACGAATTTCTCGAGTTCGACGACGCCACCGAGTCCCATGCCGCCGCTGATATCGGCCGATTCGCCATACCTGCCCAGGAACTGGAACTTGTCCGACTTCTGGTAGGCGAGCACTTTGCCGCGGCTGTCGACATCGTGCACCAGTTGCTTGGCGCTGGAGCTTTGCGATGGGATGAGGATGACGTCATAAGCCGAGCGCAGGCCGCCGGCTTTGATGCGCTCCTTATAGATGAGTTCGTAGGGAACTTCGAAGCG
>JAEUQF010000317.1 GCA_016789745.1 Bryobacterales bacterium | reverse complement strand
GAACTGGACCCGGATAACAAAGAGTATGCCGTCGCCAGCGGGCTGCAGCGCTTAGGCCCGCTCCGCAAGAACGCCGGCAACCAGGAAGTGGCCTCCAGCCGCAACGAGGTGCTGACGGAGATGACCAACGTGGTCGGCTCCGGCATGCTCGGCGTCACACTCGGCTGCGCCCGCTGCCACGATCACAAGTTCGACCCCATCCGCCACAAGGACTACTACCGCATCCAGGCCTATTTCGCCGCTGTCTACGACAAAGACATCATCACCGCCACGCCCGAACAGGAAGCCGAGTGGAAGGAAAAGAAGAGCGCCCACGACAAGCAGATGGGCGAGTTGAAGAAGCAGATGAAGGGCATGAAGGGCGACGATCGCGCCAAGATGCAGGCGAAGCTGGCCCAGTTGGAAGAAGCCGCGCCCGAACCGCTGCCGTCGCTGTTCTCCGTTCGCAACGACATGTCCAAGGCATCGCCCGTGCACGTGCTGGCACGCGGCGAGTATCAGAACAAGGGCGACCGTGTGCTGCCACGTCCGCTCGGCGTGCTGCTGCCCGATGGCACCCCGGAACTGCCGGCCGATGCCAAGCATCCGCGCACCGAACTGGCCAAATGGGTCACCGACCCCGCCAACCCGCTGACGCCTCGCGTGATGGTGAACCGCATGTGGCACTATCATTTCGGCCGCGGCATCGTATCGACCCCAAATGATTTCGGCCGCATGGGCATGCGTCCCTCGCACCCGGAACTGCTCGACTACCTGGCAGCCGAGTTCGTCAGCAACGGCTGGCGTATGAAGCCGATCCACAAACTGATGGTCACCAGCAAAGCTTACAAGCAGGCCTCCGTATCGCCGCTCGAGAAGGTCGCCAATGAGAAGGATCCGGAAAACGCCCTGCTCTGGCGCGCCCCCATTCGCCGTCTGGATGCCGAGCAGTTGCGTGATGCGATGCTGGCCGTTGGCGGCCGGCTGAATGCCAAGGCAGGCGGACCGAGCATCATCGTGCCGGTGGACCAGGAATTGGTGAACCTCCTCTACAAGCCTTCACAGTGGGCCGTCACGAAGGACATCGCCGAACACGACCGCCGCAGCATCTACCTGCTCCATAAGCGCAACCTGCGTCTGCCCATGATGGAAGTCTTCGATGCGCCGGATATGCAGATCAGCTGCGCCCGCCGCGAGGCCAGCACCCACGCTCCGCAGGCTCTCGAACTACTGAACGGCACGCTCTCGAATGACATGGCGAAGGCACTGGCCTCGCGCCTCGATAAAGAAGCCGGTGCCAGCCAGCCCAAACAAGTCGACCTGGCCTATCGCATCGCCGCCGGACGCTTACCCAACGCGCAGGAGAAGGCCATCGCCCTGCGCTTCCTGAAAAACCAGTCGCTGACCGAATTCGCGTTGGCGATGCTGAACCTGAACTCTTTCCTTTACGTGAACTAACATGGCTGAACACGTTCGCTACACCCGGAATCGCCGCGAGTTTCTCACCGATGCCTTCTGCGGCTTCGGCTCGCTGGCCTTTACTTCGATGCTGTTTGCCGAACAGGCGCGGGCTGCCAAGACCAACCCCCTCGCCCCCAAGCCACCGCACATCACGCCGAAGGCGAAGTCGGTGATCTTCCTGTTCATGGCCGGTGGGCCGAGCCACGTCGAGACCTTCGATCCCAAGCCGCTGCTCAACCAGCTCGACGGGCAGAAGCGGCCCAAGGAGTTCGGCGAAGCCAAGTACCAGTTCGTCACCGCCGAGGCGAAAATCCTCGGCACCAAGCGCACCTTCAAGAAGTACGGCAAGAGCGGTATCGAGGTCTCGGACCTGCTGCCGCACATCACCGATGTTGTCGACGAGTTGGCCATCATCCGCTCCTGCCATGGCGACATGGTGGTGCATTCCGCCGCGCAGTATCAGTTGATGACCGGCCGCATCATCCCGGGCTTCCCCAATATGGGCTCCTGGGTCACCTACGGCTTAGGCACAGAGAGCGATTCCATGCCCGCCTACGCCGTGCTGCCGGATCCCAAGGGCGCCCTCGAAGCCGGCCAGCCCATGTACATGCACGGCTTCCTCCCGGCCGTCTTCCAGCCCGCCATGATGCGCCCTGGCAACAAACCATTGCTCAACCTGGATCTGCCGCCCAACATCACCCGCAACCAGCGCGAGATTACGGTAGACCTCATCCGCGAACTCAACCAGGCCGGGCCCAATGCCGAGAATGCCGAGTTCGCCGCCCGCATGAACGCCTATGACCTGGCCTTCAAGATGCAGACCGAGGCGCCGGAAGTGTTCGACATCAAGCGCGAGTCGCAAGCCACGCTCGACATGTATGGCGTGGGCAAGCCCGCCACCGATGACTACGCCCGCCGCTGTCTGCTCGCGCGGCGCATGGTGGAAAAAGGCGTTCGCTTCGTCACCGTCGTCAGCGGCGGCGGCCCCGGCAACATGCAGTGGGATGCGCACGATGACATCGAAGAGAACCACCTGCGCATGGCCGGACACAGCGACCAGCCCGTTGCAGCCCTGATCAAAGATTTGAAGCAGCGCGGATTGCTGGACCAGACCCTGGTGGTCTGGGGCGGCGAGTTCGGACGCTCACCTGAAGCGCAGGGCGGCAAAGGCCGCGATCACCATAACCTCGGCTTTAGCATGTGGCTGGCCGGCGGCGGCATTAAAGGGGGACAGGTCGTCGGTGCAACCGACGACATCGGATTGCGGGCCGTGGACCAGCCGTACCACTTCCGCGACATCCACACCACCATCCTTCATCAGATGGGCTTAAACCAACATGCGCTGAGCTACATGCATCAGGGCAGAAAAGAACGGCTGACGGAAGTGGAAGGCCAGATCATTAAACAGATTGTCTAGTGCCAGCGGACACCAAACATCTGGTAAGGGAAACGCCTCACTGCGGATTGGCGACCTTTCAGCCCGTAAACACAACCACCTGAAGGAGAACGCGGGGCATTCCCGCGCTTCGCTGCTATACTGCGGGCGGGTGTAACACACCAACTGGGCACCCGCGGAATCGGCCAATTCCTTAACCAGATGAATTTGCCTTGACCTTGTTCGTTTTCTGAGAGGAGCTGCATGCGAGTTCACCTGGTGAACCCCAGCGATGTATCGTTCGGGATTGGCGTGATTACCCCACGCTGGTTGTTTGTTCTGGCCGCGGCCACGCCAGACGAGTTTGGCGATCCGGTGCTGGTGGATGAAACGCTCGAAGCCATCCAGCCCGAGAGCATCCAGCCCGGCGACGTGGTTGGCATCGGCATTCATACTGCCAATGCCTTACGTGGCTTTGAAGTGGGGCGCATGGCGCGGGAGCGCGGAGCGTGGGTGGTGTTTGGCGGCATCCACTCCTCGCTGTATCCGGAAGAAGCCTTCGAACGCGGTGGTGCGCATGCGGTGGTCAGCGGCGACGGCGATATCGTCTGGGGCGAAGTGCTGCGCGACCTGCGCGCCGGCACCTCCAAAGGCCAGTACGCCGGCGGCCGCGTCAACGCCAACAAGTTCCTGCCCGCGCGCTGGGATCTGATTGACTCCAAGCGCTACATGTGGGCCTCGGTGCAGACCATCCGCGGCTGTCCCAAGCACTGCTCCTTCTGCTCGGTATGGCGTACCGACGGCCAGGCTCCGCGCCAGCGCCGTAGTAACGACGTCCTCGAAGAGATTGTCGCGCTGCGCCGGAAAGGCTTCCGCTTCATCGCGCTCGCCGACGACAACTTCTATCCGGTGGCGTTGCGCGATATCGAACTGGCCGAACGCCAGGGCAACACGGCCAAGGTGGCGGAACTGAAGCGCATTCGCGAAGAGCGTTTCGAGTTCATGGAACAGCTGGCCGAACTGCCTGCGGACATGATCTTCTTCACCCAGATCACCATGGAGGCGGCCGAAGATCCGAAGTTCCTCGATGCCATGCGTAAGGCTCGCATCAAGGGTGCGCTGGTCGGCGTCGAAGCCGTAACGCCCGAAGGCCTGAAGGCGGTCTTCAAGGACTTCAACCTCGCAGGCGACAACCTCGTAGCGCGGCTGCAGACCTTCAAAGCGCATGGCGTGCATGTGCTCGGGTCATTCATTTTCGGCCTCTCCACGGACCGCGCCGATACCTTCCAGGCCACCTCGGAACTTGCTAAGAAGGCTGGTCTCACGTTCGCCCAGTTCGTCATGATGACACCCTTCCCCGGAACGGTGGATTTTGAGAAGTGGGAGAAGAACAACGTCGGGAAGCTGCCGGAAGTCGACGGCGTCCCGCTGAACCGCTACTGGCTGATTCCGGGGCACCGCCGGCCGAAGCTCTACATGCCGCATCCCACCATGTCTTCGGAAGAGATCCGCGAGCGGACGCAGCGTGTCTGGGACGACTATTACCGGTTCACCGAGATCTGGAAGCGGGCTACTTGCGTGAAGAGCGTGAAGGCGAAGCTCGCCTTCGTCTTC
>JAEUQF010000368.1 GCA_016789745.1 Bryobacterales bacterium | reverse complement strand
ACGCTCACTGCCACAACGTTGCTCCAGGCCGCCAGATCGGCCATCACATTCGATTTCATGTTCGAGCCTCCTATGCGGAATACGCAAGCCGTGCTGCGAAGCCCACAATTTTTTCCAGCAACACCACGTGTGATCCCTTTCTTTTATTTCGTAGTTACGATTGATGACTAACAAATTCTGGCTCACTCTTCTTCTTTTCATGGCCGCAGCCGACGCGGGTACGCTCTCAGTCGTTTCTGTAACCGCGCCCAACGGCACCTCCGCCGCAAGCGGCCAACACAGCGGCTTCGCCGACGCCAGTCCCCTCAACTGGACGGAATTCGGCGCCACAGCGAACGGCGGCGACGGCACCATCGTAATGACCGGCGTGTTGGAATGCGTGCCGGTTTCCGGGTGCGCCGGCGGCACCCCCGCCCAGTTCCGCGTGGATTTCACCGGATCGAATTTTTCTACCGCGGACATCAACTTCCAGGGCACTTTGTTTGGAACTGTGCCGAACCCCGATGTCTATGGCGTGCTCTACGGAACGGTCAACACGGTCATCTTCACCGGCATTCCAACGATTGTGGGCAACCAGGTACAGGAATCGCCCGCGAACCAGATCATGAGCCTGACCATCCCATTCGCGTTCGATGAACCGACATTCGCAAAAGCGCTACTAGCCCAGCATGAGCCGGTCGATGGGATCCCGCCCGGCGCGTTCTACGGCTGGACCGTCCTGACCGTGGAAGACCTCACCGGACGTTTGGACTTCCGTGATCCTTTGACAAACAGTTTCACCAACTCCACCGACGTTCCGGAAGCCGGCACCATCGGTCTGCTGGGGTTGGGCCTGGCGATTCTCGCAGCGTCGCGCGTCCTCCGGGAGCCGGGCCGCTAGGCATCGCCCAAATTTGTGTGTGGGGTGCCGTGCCGGTTCTGCGTACTTATCTATGGATGACGAAGAACAAAGTCTGCCTGGCACTTCTGCTCACCTGGTCTGCCTGCCACGCCGGAGCGGTTCCCCCGCGGCAACCGCCGAAGCTGAAGCCAGCCATGCACCACAGTCAGCGCGGACAGAAGAGCACCACCCTCCCCACCGCCCCGGATCGCGTCGGCAAACTTCGTTTCTAGGGTGCACGACGGCCCGCCCCAAAGCGTGATCCGTTAAAATCAGCGAAGCTTGCCCCTATGAGTGCAGACCGCCTCCGCCAGATCGACCACTATTTGGAGCAGGTCATCGATCTGCCCCCCGCTGAGCGGGCCGAAACGCTGGCGCGTCTGTGCCCCGATGCCGATGTCCGTACGCGAGTGCAGTCGATGCTCGCCCGCATGGACGGCCTCGGCGACCGCCTGGCGGAAACCATCGTCGCCTCCTCGCAACAGTTGCTCGATCAGGTCCGCCGCCCCGAACGCCTCGGCCCTTACCACCTAATCCGCGAAATCGGCGCCGGCGGCATGGGTACCGTTTGGCTGGCCGAACGTGCCGACGGAGTCTTCCAGCAGCAGGTCGCCATCAAGCTCTTGCGCCTGCCCTTTGCTGGTGACGCCATGCGCGAGCGCTTCCGCAGAGAACGCCAGATTCTGGCCGGACTCCGGCATCCGCACATCGGCCAGTTGCTGGATGGTGGCACCGCGGACGACGGCACACCCTACCTGGTGATGGAGCTCATCGACGGCTCCGACCTGGCACGGCACAGCGCCGGTCTGCCGTTGCCCAATCGCCTGCGGCTGTTCCTGCAGGTCTGCGAAGCCGTCGAGCATGCGCACCGCCACCTGGTGATCCACCGCGATCTGAAGATGTCGAACATCCTGGTCACCCCCGACGGTGTCGTGAAGCTTCTGGACTTCGGCATTGCCAAGGTTTTGGAAGAGGGCGCCGGCGCCGTCACTGGCACACAGTTGATGACCCCGGAGTATGCGAGTCCGGAACAAGTGCTGGGACAGCCCGTCACTACATTGAGCGATGTGTATTCCCTGGGCGTCGTACTGTATGTGTTGTTGACCGGACGCAGCCCTTACCGCACCACGGGTGCGTCGCCCGCCGAGATGCTGGACGCTGTGGCGCGACAGCCAGTCGGGCGGCCGGACCAAGGCGCAGACCTGGACACCATCACCCTCAAGGCTCTGCACAAGGAGCCCGAACGCCGTTATCAATCGGTCGCCGAACTGGCCGCCGATGTGCGCGCCTATCTGGAAGGCAAGCCCATCGCGGCGCGGGCCGACAGCCGCGCCTATCGTGCCCGTAAGTTCGTGGCGCGTAATCCTTGGGCCTCGGCGGCAACGGCCGTAGCCCTGCTGCTGCTGGTAGCGTTCCTCGCCACCACCCTCCTGCAGTCAAAGCAACTGCAGGCCGAGCGCGACCAGGCGCGCAGGCAGCGTGACAACGCCCAGTGGCTATCCCGGTACCTGGTGGGCGTGTTCCAGGTGGCCGACCCGCGCGAAGCCGGCGGCGAGAAGATCAGCGCCCGCGAACTGCTCGATCGCGGAGCCCGCCGCATCGCCGCCGAACAGGTGGATCCCGAACTGCGTGCCATGGTCGGCAGCACCATCGGCCAGGCTTACTACGGACTCGGCGTCTTCCCGGAAGCAGAGAGGCTGGCCCTGGATGCGTATCGGGCGGCCAAGCAGAGCGGATCCACCGAAGTCCGCATACAAACGCTGCGGGTTCTCGAAGAAGTCTATGGGGAATTGGCCAAGCCTGACCCCTGGCTCGCCTACGCCCAGGAACATGAACGCCTCGCCGGTCCCGGCGACAGCTTGCAGCGCGCCATTGCCATCAGCGAGCAGGGCGCCGCCTATCGCTTCCATCAAAAATGGGCCGAGTCGCGCGAACGCCATACCACCGCACTGGCCATGCTGGAACGAATCGGCGCGGGCGCCAGTGCCGAAGCCGGGGTAGTCCTTAGCAACGCCGCCAGCACGGCCTACATGTCCGGCAGCGATCGTTACCCGGAAGCTTTGGACTACGCCAAACGTTCCGTCGCCGTACTCCGCCGCTCCGGCCGCACCTCTCAACTCATCACCAGCCTGAACTCCGTGGCCGTCGTTGCCATGACTCTCAATGATTTCCCTACCGCCGAAACGCACCTCGTCGAGGCCCTGGAACTCACCCGCAAGCTCTACGGCGACAGGCACCCCGACGTCGCCATGAACTACAACAATCTCTGCGGCCTTTACACGCTGATGAGCCGTCCGGCGGCCTCGCTCCCTTACTGCCAAAAGACCCTCCACATCCGCCGCGAGGTTTTTCCAGCAGGCCACCGGCTCATCGGTATTGCGCTCAACAACCTCGGCAAGACTTACCTGGCCATGGCTAAGTGGGACGAGGCCGAAGCCGCCTATCGGGAGGCCTACCCCATCCTCGCCAAGGAAAACGGCGGCCCCGCGGCCCGTTCCGCCGAAGGCATCGGACTGGCATTGAAAGGCAAGCAGCAGTGGGCCGCCGCCGCGAAGCACTTCCATGAAGCACTGGAGCGCTGGCAGAAACTCGGGTCGAAGAACGTCGCAGATATCCAAAAGCAGATCGCCGCAGTGGAGGCGCGGCGCTGACCTACAACGGCAGCGAACCGGGCCCCAGCAACTCCCCCAGCCACGCCTCGCCCATGCGCGCTTCCCTTCGCGCCGTTTCACTCGATATCCCCAACGCTTCGGCTGTCTCCTCCGCGCTCAGCCCGCCAAAATACCGCAACTCGATCACCTGCGCCCGCCGCGGATACAACTCCCCCAAACGGTTCAACCCATCGTGCAAGTCCAGCAACTCCGACGAACGGTCCATCGCGCCGGCATCGGCGTCCTCAATCGGCACCGCCTCCACACCACCTCCGCGGCGCTGCGCCTGTTGCCGCCGCGCATTGTCTACCAGGATCTGCCGCATCGCCCGTGAAGATACCGCAAAGAAATGCGCCCGGCTCTGGATGTCCGGATGAGTCTGGCCCGATAACCGCATGAACAGCTCATGCACTAGCCCCGTGCCGCCCGTCGAACCCGAGCCGCGCCCATGCGACAGGCTCTTGGCCAACCGCCGCAAATCGTCGTACACCAGCGGAATGAGTTGGTCCAACGCGGACGAATCCCCGCCGCGCCAAGCGTCGAGGAGTTGCGTGACATCGGACATTTCGCGTAAGTCTAACACGCCACACACGCCAGCTAGTAACGTAGGTACGTGCGTGCTCTCTTATCCATTCTGTTCGCTGCCTACAGCCTCCTCACCCTCTTCGGTGCCGACGCAGTTATCAACGTAGGCTCCCGCAAGCAGCTCTTCATCGACCACAAGTTCATCGAAAACGCCGAACGCGTCACTCTGCGCATGCATACGCCTGCGCGTACCGGCGACGTCCTCATCAAGCCCGATGCCGACTGGGAGAAAGACCTCCGCATCGCCAGCTACTCCAGCATCGCCCTGGAGAACGGCAAGGTGCGGGTCTGGTACCAGGTCTCCGGCCTGGACGCGCCCAAGGGCAAGAACCCCGACTTCATGGCCGTCGCCTACGCCGAATCCAAGGACGGCATTCACTTCGAAAAGCCCGTACTCAACCTGGTGGAGTACAAAGGCTCCAAGCGCAACAACATCGTCATGCCGCCCGACCCCAAGCTGCTCGCCATGGGCGGCGGGTCCGTGGCCATCGACCGTAATCCCAACTGCCCGCCCACTGAGCGCTACAAGAGCTGGCAGAAGATCTATCCGAAGTCCGGCACGAACATCTTTGGACCCTATCGTGTCCTGGTGTCCGGGGATGGGCTGCACTGGCGCCTCACGGATACCAAGGTCACCGGTCTGCGCGCCGCCGACACCCAACCCACCTGGTTCTGGGATCCGCACGTGAAGCGCTACATCGGCTACAGCCGCGAATGGGTGAACTTCAACGATGGCGGCCGTATCCGAATGGCCAGCTACAACGAGTCCGATGACATGCACACCTGGAACAACATGCATATCTCGCTCGAGCCCGACGAACTCGATTTCACCGCCGCCCCGCGCAAGATAGTCGACCCGCGCACGATGAAGATCGAACGCGAAACCTGGGTCCCCAAAGTGCTGACACCGCGACGGCGCGATCCCGCCGAGACCGGATCCGTCTTCGACGATCCCGTGCCCACTCCGGGCGCCCCGCTCGACATCTACGGACCCGGCGTGTTCCCCTATCTCGAAGCAGACAGCGTGTATGTGTCGATGACTGCCGTCTTCCATCACTGGGGCGCGCCCAGCTACGACAGCTTCCCTGATACCGGCGATGTCCGCCTGGCGCTCAGCCGCGATCGCCGCCACTTCTTCCACGTCAGCCGCGAGCCCTTCCTCCGCCCTGGTCCCGCGGGCAGCTTCGATTCCAAGTGGCTCTGGCCCATGCCGACTCCCATCCGCATGGGCGACGAACTTTGGTTCTACTACCTGGGCATGAACCAGACCCACTCGCGCGGTGTCGACCCCGCCTCGGCTGCCTTTCAAAGTGGTATCTCGCGCGCCGTCCTGCGGCTGGACGGCTTCGTCTCCGCCAACTTCGACTACTCGGGCGGCACCGTGCTGACGCCGCCCATCACCTTCGAGGGCACCCGGCTGGAACTGAATCTGGATACAGCCGCCGGCGGCATGGGACGCGTCGAAATTCTCGATGCCGGCGGCGCGCCCATCCCTGGCTTCACCCTCATGGACGCCGACTCTCTGAACGGCAACAGCGTCCGCATGGTGGCTTCGTGGAATGGCAAGCAGGATGTGTCGGCGCTGGCCGGCAAGCCCGTCCGCCTGCGCTTCAAGATGCGTGGCGCACACCTCTACGCCTTCCAGTTCCAATAAAGGCGCGCGATGCATTGCCCGCTTTGCGACGGCTTGATGCCGCCGCTGTTCACCACAACCGACGATCGCCGGCCCCACGACGCCACTCGCTACACCGTGCTCTGGTGCCACGCGTGCCGTTATGGCCGGCTGGAGAGCGCCTTCGCCCCAGCCGATGTCGTCCGGTTCTACGACGTGCCCGATTACTACCAGCCCTGGGACGCCGCCTCCGCCCTGCCTTCCTTCCGCGATCGCCTGCGCGTCCGGCTGGCCTGGGCCTTCGACCATGGCCGCGATCTCCATCCCGCGGATATTCTCAGTTCCACTCCCACCCCCACCCTCTGCGATATCGGCTGCGGCGAAGGCCGCCAGATGCGCCTCTTCCGCCAATCGGGTTATTCGGTCACAGGCGGGGAAATCAACGCCGCCGCTCGTGCCGCCGCCGCAGCCCAAGGCCCGGTCTTCGCCGGCACGGCCGAACGACTGCCTTCCCAGATCCACGATCATTCCTTCGATCTCGTGCTGCTGTCGCACGTGTTGGAACACTGTCTCGACCCGCTTGCCGCCCTTCGCAACGCCCGCCGGATTCTCGCCCCCGGCGGCACGCTGGTCATCGAGGTACCAAACAACGCCGCCCTCGCCTTCCGCTGGTTCCAAGCCGCCTGGCCCTGGACCGACGTCCCTCGCCACCTCCACTTCTTCACCGAAACCTCACAGCGCCTGCTGCTGGGGGAGGCCGGCTTTGCCGTGCGCCGTACCTTCTATACCGGCTACACCCGCCAGTTCAAGCCGTCCAAACTCGTATCCAGCCGGGGCCGGACTACCGCTCGTTGGCCTGGAAACTGTTGCTGCGAACCGCCCTGGCCAGGCCCGCCGCCCGATACGATTCCATTCGCGTCCACGCCACCACGCAAGGCTAGCCAGACTCGCAGGCCGCCGCTGCGCGCACAAACCAACCGTCGCCACAATACCTGGCCACAGCCCGCCCTCTGCGCAAGAAGCATCCCCAGCCCTCCAAGCCGCCCATCCGCAGAACGACCGTACGGGCACTTCGCCTTGTTGTCTGGCGCCGTTTTCTCTGCGCCCTCCGCGGCTCTGCGCGCGATTTTCTGCAACCGTGTCCCGCGAGTCTTCCACAGCGCTTGCCGAAGCCCCAACAGCCTGAAGCCCCGCCTTTTTACGCAACCAAGTGCGACCATTGTTCCCATGAAGCTGCTACTGGTTGCCGTAGCCCTGCCGCTGCTCGCCGTTCCGCCCGACCCTTCCCAATGGCAACTGGCCTTCGCCGACGAGTTCAACGGCACCTCCCTCGACCAGAGCCAATGGAACTATCGCACCGGTCCCCGCATGTGGAGCGAACAGAAGCCGGAAAACATTTCCGTAAGCGGCGGTATGCTGCGCATCGCCCTCCGCCGCGAGAAAGCAGGCACGCTCGACTACACCGCCGGCGGCATCATCTCCAAGCCAGCCTTCCGCTACGGCTACTACGAGGCACGCCTCAAAATGCCGCGCGGACGTGGCTGGCACACGTCGTTCTGGATGATGCGGAATGGGCCGGCCAAGGGGCTCGACGATCGCTTCCAGGAGATCGATGTCTGCGAACAGGACTCCATCAATCCCGCCCAGTATTCGGTCAACTGGCACTCCTACGGACCCCACACCTCCTTCGGACACCGGCGCATCGAAACGCCGGACCTGGCCGCCGACTTCCACGTCTACGGCGCTGAGTTCACCCCGCGCGGCGTTCGTTTCTACTTCGATGACAAGCTGGTGCACTCCATTGATGCGGCC